>JASEHY010000036.1 GCA_030018555.1 Planctomycetota bacterium | reverse complement strand
TATATATCAATGGGACTCCAAAACGAAGGGGGGCATTTCGGGCGATTTTAGGGGGTAAAAAGGGGTCAAAAATCACGGATTTTAGCACCTTCCCGCCTTTGGCGTCGCCAGTGGCGAACCTCTCCCAGATGGGCGGGAGGAAAAGGCATCCCGCTAAAGTGGGATTAAAGCACTAAATCCGAAATCCGCAATTCGCCATTCGCAATTCCTAAAGTCCCCTGTCCCCAGAATCCTATGGGTATTATCTGCTCGGTTCCCAGATATACTTACCTGTCCTGTCAATATAGCCCCACTTATCATCTCGGATAACAGCAAACAGTGCAGTTACCTCCTTGTCTTTCTCAGATACAGTCGGTAATTTCGGTCCGGTTTCTTCTTTCTCTTCACCATATCCAGTCAGGCACAACCCCTGAATCAAGCTCAGGGTCAAGCAGAACAAAAGTCCAATTACTCTTGTCATAGTTTCTGGCCCTCTTTTTTATACAAGAAAACTTCGTAACCACGAATGGACACGAATACACACGAAATGGATTTATCAGAACGATCAGTGTTCCCCCGTATTTAATACGAGGTCGTGGTTGTCATGCCTGAGGCGGATCCACCTCTGGCGGACATTTTTATACTTTCTAATAAGGTATCAAGCCCTTTGTTCTCAGTATCTCGCAGATATTATTTACAACCTGTTGAGGAGTAGATTTTGAAGTGTTGATAGTGTAATCAGATGCTTGTTTGTAATATGGTTCTCTAAATTCCATCAGCGATTTTATCTCGTCATATAAATTTTTGGTCGTAAGTCTCGGGCGGCTTTTGCCCGCCTCGTCATCCTTGAGAATACGATGGTAGATAACATCACAATCAGATTCAAGCCGAAAAACCAGACCGTTTTTCTTGAGGTTTTTGACATTCTTGTATTTTAAGACCGCGCCACCGCCTGCTGCAATAACATGCGAGTCCAATCTGGAGAGTTCATGAATTGCATCTGACTCCAGAAGCCGAAATAAAGATTCACCATGTTTCTCAAATAATTCCGCAATCATAAAGCCATAACGACGTTCAATATATTCATCAGCATCAATAAATGACCATTTTATTTCTCTGGCAAGTATTTGCCCCACACTCGTCTTGCCGGTGCCTCTAAATCCAATCAGAATAATGTTCATAATTCTTTTTGTAATGTTGTCAGTTGTCTGATGCTGACACTCTTCTTTGCCTTAGCAATTTTGATAGTGTGTTCGCCAAGTTCGCGATATAAGGGTAAATAAAGCGGAATCTCCTTTTTAATCGCCTTGAGGTGTTTTCTGATAGTTAAGACATCACCACGGGCGATTGGCCCGGTTAAGGCGGTTGGGATACCCAACGTTCTGATATTTTTCACGGTAGAATTTATTAAGGGCTGGATTGACTCTAATGCATCCTTATCACTGAACCCACTGCGCTTGAGGAAATTCCTGGCAACATTAATAACCGTTACCAGATAATTAGAGGCAAAGACACAGCCGATATGATAGAGCGTTTTATTTCTTGATTTAATCTCCACAGGGATGCCTCCTATTGCGTTAATAATTCCCTTAACCGTTTTGAGTGCCTTCGACTCACTTTCATAAACGCAGTATGTTCCCTTAAAGTTCTTGGCGGTTTCTACTTTATTGGCAAAAGTCTGTAAGGGATGAAGAGATGCGATACGAACATTTTTATATCTTCTGGCACTATTAAGAATACTTGAAGGAAAACTCCCACTACAATGGATAACAGTTTTATCCCTCACCCCGAAAGCATTCGGGGTGGTGGATAAATCAGCAAAGATATCATTGCAGGTCTGCTGGATGGCACTATCGGGTGTGGTGATAAATACTATATCTGCCTGTTGAACAGCGGTTTTTTTATCCTTAAATACTTTTACATTCCTGCCGATGAATCTTGCAGCGAGATTTCCATTATTTGATTTTTTGCTCCAGACTCCGATAACCTTATATTTACCTGACTTCTGAAGACGGGAACCTAATGTTTGACCGACTTGACCGCATCCGATAATAACGACCTTCTGCATCAAAAATGATAATCCCGCCCCGAATGCTTTCGGGGCGGGATAAGAGAGCCAATAATGTCTCCGCCGACATACTGTTGGCGTATACTAACTATTTCTAACCCTTCGTCCCGCTCTGGCGGGACTCAGGATAAAAGCCAGTAACGGTCTGGCGCCTACGGCGCCATCCCTAACTGGCTCTAAAAAGCCCCCGCACCTGCCGTCCAGATTTTTATGTTAGAAACACTCTAATTTTAGGTGGGTGCCAATTGATGGCGCCATAGGCGCCACCAGATTTCGGCTCCCTATGTGAAATGTTGTAAGTTTCTTTTAACATTAGATTATCCATAACGCACAGGGCAGGGGCTATTCTTCTATCTTCTTTAGTATCTCCTCTTCAGTAATGATTTTCTTCTCTATCAAAAGTTTGGTTATTGGGTCATTCAATATTTCATCAATATTTCTCGGTTTCTTTTTGCTTCTCGTCTTACCTGATAATTCATTTAGAATCTCGTCTTTCTCTTTGGTTTCTTTATAAGCCGGCTGAAAGACTTCCCTAATGGCGTTCTTTATCTCGGTAGTGGTGGCAAGAGTAAGTTGAACCTTCAAATCAGTTAATAATTGAATCTGGTCTATTGCCTCATAATCCGTGGGGTCACTTGTGGCAACAGTTAAGGTGTCTCCTTTTATCCCGATGGGTATAATATTATGTTTTTCTATTAATTGCAAGGGAATCTTTTTTACCAGCGATTTAGGAATAACTATATCCTTAAGATTAACAATCTCTATCTCTTGCTGGGTGGCAAGACAACCCAGAATAACACCCTCTTTGACAAATTCCAATTTTTCCAGCACCTCTCCTAATTTTAGACCTGTTTTTTTCTGATATTCTAAAGCGGTGTGAAGTTGTTCCCTGCTTAATAATTTTGCCTCAACCAGAATATCGCCCAATCTTAGCATCTTCTCAATTTTGATATCTTCAGCCATAAATTATATGCACTAATTATTCAACCTGCCAGAGATACATTAATGTTGGTGTATTTCTTTCTAATAAGAGATTCTTGAGTTCTGTAGTAATATTGGTTGTTTTAGAAGTAACTTGCATTGAGAATAAGTCGGAGAAATCAAACCGTCTGTGATATTGAATCAGCCGTGCTTCAGTAATATTTACTAACCTTTTTGCCACTTCAAAGGCATCCAGTCTATCGCCCGACTCGTCTGCCAATCCGTTTTTAACTGCCTGCTCCCCCGTATAAATTCTGCCATCAGCAAGTTTAAGGATATCATCTTTTTTCAGATTGGGTCTTCCTTGAACAACAATATCAATAAATCGTTGATACATCTCATCTATAATCGCTTGTATTATATCCCTTTCTTCTTCTGTCATTGGTCTTGCCCAGGATAGAATATCTTTTTTATCGCCTGATTTTATTGCTCCCTGTTTTAATCCAATCTTTTCAAATAACTCTTCTACATTTATAAGGGTGGCAATCACGCCGATGCTGCCTGTAACAGAGGTCGGATGAACAACAATTCTGCTTGCAGGTGTAGCAACATAATAACCACCAGAGGCAGCAGTTTCTCCCAAATACGCAACTACAACCACATCAGGTCTCTTTTCTCTAAAGCGTCTTAATGCCCTATGGATATTATCAGATGCGGTTACAGAACCTCCGGGACTATCTATTTCTAATATTACTGCTTTTATCTTCTTATCCTTCTCGGCTTTTCTGAGAGTATCAGAGACCATCTGGACGATGTCTGTAGAACCGCCCCATCCTCCACTCTTATCCTTTGACATAATTATACCTTTGATAGGCACCAAAAGAACCTTGTTCTCTGATGTAGATTCGCCTTCTATAAACCGCTCACGATACTTGTCCTGAGAGTGAGAAATGTTAGTTGTTATTTTGCTCACTAATAAGATGAAAAGTATAATATTCGCAAATACGCTGATAGCGAGTAATATTCCGAATATGATAGCCAGCCAGGAACTGGTAGATCTTTTTGGCTTATTGGTCTGTATAGCATTTTCCATATAAACTCCTTTTAGATACTGTTAGTGATGGCGTTCCCGCAGGGACGCCAGCGCGTTACAGTATCTTATCCCGACCCCGAAAGCATTCGGGGGGATAATACCTTGACTCCTTATAGGATGTCTTTATTTGGTATAATTATAATTTTATTTTTCTATCTGTCAACCCCGTTAGAGATAGGTCGTCCCACTGGGACGACCGTTCATCCATGATTTTCTCTATAGCAATTCTACTTATTATCCGCAAGCAATTTAATAGTTAATATTTATACCAAACATCTCTAACGGGGTCAATAAAAATCTTGGTTCTTCTCCAAAAAGAATATATCAAATGCGAAAAAGAGTTGACAAAACCGTCTGGAGATGACATAATACAATCCCTTACAGGATAAGACCCAGTAACGGTCTTCCCCGATTTCATCGGGGAATTCCTGACTGGCTCTAAAACAAGAAAATGGAACTTTTTAGCCACCAGTCTGATAAGAGTCCCAGTGGGACAGTTAGAAAACCTATGCCTCCATTAGCAGAACGGATGCGTTCACGCACTTTTGAGGAGTTCATCGGACAGGAAGAAATTATCGCCCCTGATAAGCCACTCCGTAAGGCAATAAGCAATATTAAAAATGGGTCAGGACAGATGCCTTCTATTATCTTATGGGGACCGCCCGGCTCTGGTAAGACTACCCTTGCCTTCCTTATTGCCAGAGAGATTATCTTTGAGTTCATCAACTTCAGTGCGGTTACCTCAGGTATAAAGGAAATCAAAGCCGTAATGGAACGCGCCGGATACAATCTTAAACACAATCAAAAACATACTGTCCTCTTTGTTGACGAGATTCACCGCTTTAATAAAGCACAACAGGACGCTTTTTTGCCATATGTGGAAAAAGGGATTATATCACTAATCGGCGCTACTACCGAAAATCCATCATTTGAAATCAACTCTCCTTTGCTTTCACGCTGTCGGGTCTTTGTCCTCAGACAATTAAAGAACGATGAGATAACAGCCATCATTCGTAATGCCCTATCAGATAATGAGAGGGGATTAGGCAAACTCAATATCAAACTGGATAAAGAAGCAGAAGATTATATTATCACCATTGCTAATGGTGATGCCCGTGTTGTCCTGAATTTATTAGAATTATCAGCCGACAGTTTTCCTCCTCATTCTAAAGAGCGTATAATAACCAGAACGATTGTAGAGCAATCAGCCCAGAGAAAAGTTTTATTGTATGACCGTGCCGGAGAGGAACATTTTAACTTGATATCGGCATTTCATAAGAGTTTACGAGGTAGCGACCCTGATGCCTCATTATACTGGTTAGGCAGGATGCTGGAAGCAGGAGAAGACCCGCTTTATATCGCAAGAAGAATGGTCCGCTTTGCCTCTGAGGATGTAGGCAATGCTGACCCGCAGGCGTTAGTTATCGCTATTGCGGCTAAGGAGGCAGTGGATTTTGTAGGAATGCCTGAGGCAGATAATGCCTTGGCTCAAGCGGCTATCTATCTGGCAACCGCACCTAAGAGCAATTCCATCTATACCGCATACAACAAGGTAAAAGAAGATGTTCAGAAGACCTTTTCCGCACCTGTTCCGCTTCATCTGCGAAATCCTGAAACAGCCCTAATGGCAAAGCTCGGCTACGGTAAAGATTACAAGTACCCCCATAATTTTCCCCAACATTTTATAAAGCAGAATTATTTGCCAGAAAACCTCAAAAATGCTAAATATTATCAACCCAGCGATTCTGGATTTGAGAAAGAGATAAAAAAGCGAATAGAATACTGGAATAATCCCGCTGAAGCAGGACAAAAATAATCCCTCTGACGGGATGGTGGGAACCATAAGACAAAGAAAGGAATTGGTTATATGATAAAGAAAACATTGTTGTTAGCAATCTCGGTCTTCCTTACAGGTTGTTTCTCTTTTGTCCCGAAAGAAAGATGGGATGAACAATTCGTCATCGGTGACGAAAAGAGCAGTGATAAGGTCTTGATATTGCCACTGACAGGGGTTATCTTAAATCAGGAGCAACGTTCGGCTTTTTCAAGTGCAAGTGCTGTTACACCTGAGAAGGTTAATCAGTTATTGCAATTAGCAGAGAAAGACAAGAAGATTAAGGCGATTATCCTTGCGATTGATTCACCCGGCGGCGGCGTTACTGCCAGCGATATCATTTACCGTGCTATCAAAGAGTTCAAACAAAAACATCCTGATAAGCCCATTATTGCCCTATTACACGATACCGCCGCCTCAGGTGGTTATTATATTGCTATGGCTTGTGATTATATCATCGCCCATCCAACCACCATCACTGGCTCTATCGGTGTAATTTCATTGTTCATCATTTTAGAGGACCTGATGGGTAAGATAGGGGTTCAGCCAGTCGTAGTAAAATCCGGCAAGGCAAAGGATATCGGTTCTCCTCTCCGAAAAATGACCCCAGAAGAAGTGCAATTCATCCAGAATATTATAGACGAAATGTATAATAATTTTGTTGAGGTTGTCTATCAGGGCAGGAAAAATGTCCTCTCTAAAGAGGAGATAAAAACATTGGCTGATGGTCGTATCCTTACCGGACGGGAGGCAGAGAAAACTAAATTAGTGGACTCAACTGGCTATATTACTGATGCCTATAAAAATGTATTAGAGATGGCAAAACTCAAATCAGCCAAGGTTTTTAAGTATCAGTATAAAAAAGGTGGTCTATTTGAGGGTGCTTTTATGGGCACGCCCTATTCTTTAGAACTCGCCTATATAAGCGAATTTGTCCTGCGGACTAACTCATCTCAATTTATGTATCTCTGGATGCCTTCACTGGGAACTATTCCGGCGACGAAAGAATAATAGTAAAAATGCTTGACAAAAGGAGGTGAAAGAGTTAAACTGTTGGGTATAAATTAGATGTCTTGACTATTGTAGGGATGTCATAGCAAGATGCCTGCCCAGTGGGTCTGACACTTTTTAGACATCCTGAATAATATTATCAGAAATGTTATTCCCTAATAAGATTGTTTAAGAACTTCTCTGTCGTATCATTTTATGAGCGACTGAACGAGATGTGGCAATCTAGTCAGAATAACGGAGGAGAAAGAAATGGCAAACACCAAACTGTATGTGGGTAATCTGAGTTATCAGACTACCGAAGAAACCCTGAGGGGCGCCTTTGGCGCCCATGGACAGGTCGTTTCCGTAACCATTATTGCCGGAAAAGGTTTTGGCTTTGTGGAAATGGATTCTGCTGAATCAGCTCAAAAGGCAAAAGATGCCTTAAATAATGCCGAGTTAGAAGGTCGCAATATCAAGGTTGATGAAGCACGTCCAAAGAGAGAAGACGGACCAAGAGGACCAAGACAAAGATATGAAGGCGGAGGCGGATATAACCGTCGTTACTAATCATAATAATAGGGGCTCGCCTGTCTGCCCCGATGTCTATCGGGGCACAGGCAGGCAGGACAGGTTACAGATGGCGCTGAAGTTGCCATGACGCACCAGCGCCATTTTCTTTCTTGCAGTGAGCCCTTATCCCTAACGGGATCCCGTCCCTTATCCCTCTGACGGGATCCCGTGAGGGACGGGATCCCGAAGGAATCGGTATCCGATGTCGGAGGGATAGGAATCCGTATTTGGATGTCGGAGGGATAATTCGCTACGTTCAAACTGGCTCTAAGGAGATGCTTTATGCAACCGGATTATATTCAGGAAATAGAGGTTTGTGATGGCTCTCTGGCACAAAGGGCTCTGGAGCAGAGATTTGACCCCAACCTCTGGCTACAGGAACAACTGCATAATGCACCCTGGTGGGCAATATCTCTCACTTTCCATATCTTTCTCATTCTCATTCTTGCTTCCCTGCCATCTGCAAGTACTGTTCCTCCCCCGTGCGAAATCCCAATAATAGATATGAAAGATGAAGAACCTCCAAAAGAAATAGAACGGGTAAAGGAAGTATTAGAAAGAGAGATTCAGAAGGAGGAGATAGAAACTAAAGAAACCACAGAGCCAGTGATTGATGAGAAAACTGACAATCCTAACGACATTGATAAAAGCCCTATTACGGATAAAGGTAATTATGATGTGATTGGTATTGGTGGTGGCTATGGCGATGGAAGACCAGGAGGTCCTGGTAGCAATGGTGGGAAGCCACCAGAACCAGCAGTTATCTCTGGGCTTGTCTGGCTTGCTAAACACCAGAATCCTGACGGCTCGTGGGGCGCTAAGACATTCCAGAACCAGTGTAAACTTGTTCCCTGCCGGGGCGCAAGTTTAGCCAAACATCAAAACCCTGACGGTTCTTGGAGTGCCAAATCTTTGGATGGTCAAGGCGGACATCCCGCATGCACAGGCACTGGTGATGAAGGGTTTAATATCGGGCTTACTGGTCTGGCGATGCTTGCCTTCACAGGCGCCGGCTATACTCCTTCTTCACGATATACCTGTGAAAACATCCGCTTCGGAGATGTTGTTCGCAAAGCCGCTCAATATCTCGTTAATGTCCAACTTTCTGACGGCACTTTTGGTGGAGTTAAGGACGGCAAGTTTATGTATAACCAGTCACTGGCTACTTATGCCCTCACAGACCTTTATGGGTTGCTGATGAATAGACCTGCAAGTATACCCTATAGAGAACCAGTAGAAAGGGCTATAAAGTATCTCTTATCGGTGCAGAATCCTGATAAGGCATGGCGCTATCAGCCAAAAGACGGACAGAATGATACCTCTGTAACGGGCTGGATGGTTATGGCTCTCAAGGCCGCTGAGCATGCTAAAATTCATCTCCCACCAGAGACGTTTAACAGTATCAAGTCATTCTATGATGATGTTACTGACCCAACTTATGGTAAAGTTGGATATACCAGCCGTGGAAGTATTGCCATTACGAAGGACGAAGACCCGAGAAATATTGTCATCCAACCGTCACTTACTGCCATAGGTGTAATGGTGCGTATCTTTATAGACGGGAAAACCACAGACCCCTTAATAAAACTCGGTGTCCAGCAGGTCTTAGCAGCCCTCCCTACCTGGGACACCACCCGACGGGGTATTATTGATTACTATTATTGGTTCTATGCCTCTTATTGTCTGAATCAATACGATGGACCGGCTGGTCCGGTCTGGAAACAATGGAACGATAAAATGCGGGATGTCCTCTTAAAAAGCCAGAGGACTGAGAATGATGGCTGTGCCAACGGCAGTTGGGACCCACTTGATAGATGGAGTAATGAAGGGAGCAGGGTCTATTGCACCGCTACCAATATCTTGACCCTGGAGGTCTATTATCGTCTTGGTATAGTTAAACTTAACAGGTGATGGTAGCCGTTTATATCCTTTAGCCCGCATTATTCATAAAGTAAGGTAAGATTGCCACGGTCGCCTCTGGCGACCTCGCAATGACAAGGGAAGGGTGTCATTGCGAGGAGCGGAGCGACGAAGCAATCCCAAGCAAAGTGTCATCATTTTAATCGGTTTATGAATAATCCGGGTTAGAGCACAGACATTTAAGCCACCAATTCATCCCCACTGGTATTTTCCTATCCCCTGATACTTCTGGGCACCCGTCCGAGCGTGGAATCATCTATCGCCTTTGGCGAACCTCGCCTTTAATAGGCGGGGTGCTGGGGACAGATACTCTTTTGGATAATTAGGTATGGCATCCCCTAAATTGGTACAAGAGATGTCCATTATGTTTTCTCTGCAATGAGGATAAGCTTCTTGCAAAATAGCAAAGGTAGGGAGAAAGTATCTTGACGGATGAGAGTTTCCCTTTTCCGTTTTTCAGGGTTTTTTTCTATAATGTGTTTGGCATAACTAGTTAAATACATTAGAGGAATAATCCAGAACCAAATAAGGCTGTTTCGGCTGAGGTTTACGCTATTAACTTCAATAATTGAGAATCCGTTATTGGCCAGGATATAGCGGAGTTTGGGGTAGGAGAGCAAATTAATATGACCTCCGTCTATCCGTCTGGTTAACTCCGCTGGGAATTTTTCCTTAGGGCCGTGGTAACCTGTTAGGAGATAATAAACCCTCGCCCAGAGATACAAAAGATTCGGCGTTGTGATGATTATTTTTCCGCGGGGTTTAAGGATCCGGAAGCATTCCCGCATAAAGCCAAACTGGTTTTCTATGTGTTCAATTCCTTCCGCACACCAGATGCCATCAAAGAAGCCGTCTTCATAAGGTAAGGGTAGATTCATATCTACATACTGGCATTTCAGTCCTTTGATCTGGAATCGCTGAGGACAGATATCAGCCGAATAGACCTCTATTCCAAATTGTCTGAGTGGGTCGGCTTTCGCGCCTGTGCCAGCCGGGAGATCTAGTACCCGACCTGCTATCCGGTGTTTCTGTATAAACCGATCAATATAGGCATAGTTTTTTTTCATCCTCCATTTCCTTTCATAATGCCGTAACACCCATTTCTTTACGGGACATTTGAATCCCTGCGTCCCGCTATCCTATCCCCTGATACTTCTGGCGGGCTGTGGACAGATACTTTCATTGTAGTATTTCTGATATTGAGACTGTTGACAAAGTGCCTAAAATGTCATTGCGAGCGATAGCGAAGCA
>JASEHY010000035.1 GCA_030018555.1 Planctomycetota bacterium | reverse complement strand
CGAGCCCCTTCGGGGCTCTCGCAATGACAAAAGAGGGGTTTGTCAACAGTCTCAATTTATAAAATCCTCTCTGATATCTCAAGCAAATAGCCCCTTTCCACCGGCGGGAAGTGTCCCCCTCGCCCAATGAGATGCTTCGCGGACAATTTTATCCACAATCTCGGCACCCTTTTGGTGTCCTTTGATACGAGAGAGACCTTTTTCCTTTGCCCAGCGCCCGTTTCCATCCATTATTATGGCAATATGATTGGGGAGATTCATAGAGTTCGGAGTTCGGAGTTCAGAGTTCGGGGTTCGCCCGTACGGGCCAACTCCGAACTCCCTACTCTAAACTCGTATTATCTGTTTTTCTTCAGCGCCGACCGAGACCATCTTTACTGGAACTTTCAGATTCTTTTCTATAAAGTTCAGGTATTTTTTAGCGTTATCCGGCAGGGCAGAGTATTTGGTTATTTTTGAGATATCCTCGTCCCAGCCCTGTAGCGTCTCATAAACGGGCTCGCATTCAGATAGGAGTGAGACGTCTGTTGGAAAGTATTTGAGTAGTTTGCCCTTATATTTGTAAGATACGGCAACATTAAGCCAGGCAAAATGGCTCAAGACATCTAATTTTGTTATCGCAATGGAATTGATACCATTTAGTTCTACTGCAAAACGTGCAGAGACCAAATCCAGCCAGCCACAGCGTCTGGGTCTGCCCGTGGTAGCGCCGAATTCACCGCCGAGCGTTCTTAATACCTCGCCGAGTGTGCCTTTATTTTCGGTCGGGAAAGGACCTTCGCCCACCCGCGTGGTGTATGCCTTTAAGACACCTATGACTTTGATACCATTATTAAAGAGCGGGATACCTGTTCCTGAGACAACACCTGCTAATGAAGAATTAGATGAGGTTACAAAGGGATAGGTTCCGAAGTCAATATCAAGAAGAGTTCCCTGGGCACCTTCTATCAAAATCTCTTTCTTATTCCTGATTGCCTCTAAAAGTAGTTTTCTGGTATCGGTTACAAATGGCTTTATGAGGCGGGCATAGGATAAATATTCTGAGTATATCCTGGGCAGAGATAGTTTTTTTGCTCCCAGAGAGTGGAATATTTTATTCTTGATATAAAGGTTCTCTTTAAGTCGCTGATAAATCAAGGGTTTATTAAAAAGGTCTTGCACCCTCAAGCCCATTCTGGCGTATTTGTCTGAATAACAGGGACCGATACCAAGTCCGGTTGTTCCGATTTTATGTTTGCCTAATGCTCTTTCCGAGAGCGAATCCATTACCTTGTGATAGGGCATCACGAGATGTGCGCAGTCGCTGATATAGATATTGTTAGTCTTGATGCCTCTTGTCTTTAATTCTCTCTCTTCCTTGATAAACTGTGGCGGGTCAAAGACCACGCCGTTGCCAATAACGCATTTTACTCCAGAGTGGAGTATTCCGGAAGGAATAAGGTGAAGGATAAATTTCTTATTGCCCTTGACGACTGTATGACCGGCATTACCGCCACCCTGATATCTGACGACATAATCCGAGCGAGATGAGAGATAATCTACGATTTTACCTTTTCCTTCATCTCCCCACTGAAGACCGACGATGAGTGTAATCATATAAGTTAGTTCGGAGTTTAGAGTTTGGTGTTCGCCCGTACGGGCCAACTCCGAACTCCCTACTCCGAACTATATTGTATACGCAGATTTCACCGCACATTGAGCAGGCGGTTCTGGATTTAGTTTTACGTCTTTTGCGATAGTGCTTTGCCTTCTCAGGGTCAATAGCGAGTTTAATCTGTTTTTCCCAGTCGCACTGGCGGCGATATTCCGAGAATGTTTTGTTATGAGATAAAGATGCTGGATTACCTTTGGCAACATCGGCTGCCTGTGCTGCAATACGGGCGGCGATTACACCTTCCCTGACATCTTCAGCGGTCGGTAACCCGAGGTGTTCGCTTGGAGTAACATAGCATATAAAGTCTGCACCAGCCCAGCCGGCAACTGCGGCGCCGATTGCTGAAGTGATATGGTCATAGCCGGGCGCAGAATCAAGCACTAACGGACCAAGCACATAGAACGGCGCTTCATCACAGAGTGTCTTCTCAAGTTGAACCTGTGCCTGAATCTGATTAAGAGGAACATGTCCAGGTCCTTCAATTATTACCTGAACATCGGCTTTTCTGGCACGGCGAGCCAGTTCAGCAAGAACCATCAATTCGGCTATCTGAACACGGTCAAAGGCATCGCATATTGCACCAGGTCTTAAGCCATCACCTAAACTTAGCACCACATCATATTCACGGGCTATTTCTAAGAGACGGTCAAAATGCTCGTAGAGTGGATTTTCCCTCTGATGCATCTTCATCCATTCAGCCATAATAGTGCCACCACGACTGACCATTCCTCCAACCCTTCCATCTGTGTTGAGTATAGAAACGACATCACGAGTTACCCCACAATGAACGGTTATAAAATCAACTCCATCACGACAGTGATTTTCAATGGTCTTAAATATATCCTCTGCGGTAAGTTTCAGAATTGAACGATGGATATGTTCCTTGTTTTTAGCACCGCTGAGATGATGAAGAGATGCTTCATATATTGGAACGGTTCCGAAGGCAACCGGTGATTTAGACAGGAGGATGCGGCGAATATGACTGATATTACCTGCGGAAGAGAGGTCCATTACTGTGTCTGCACCGGCACCACAGGCGATTTTTAGTTTATTAACTTCGTTCTGTATATTGCAATAATCAGTAGAAGTGCCAATGTTTGCATTAACCTTTGTTCGCAGCCTTTTACCGACACCGCAGATAACTTTCTGGGGCAACCCCTTATGATTTTCCCATCTGAGACGATTGGAAAGAAGGACTACTTGACCCTTTTTAATCAGGTCTCTCAGGTCTTCTGGTCTTATGTTTTCAGCCCGAGCGGTTATTTTCATCTGTTCAGTAATAACACCGGCTCTGGCTTTTTTTAATTGCGTCATATCTCCATTATTTCAGCGGCTTTTTTAGAGAGAAGTTCGTCAACCCGTTTCTCATACTTTTCTGTTAGTTTCTGTAATTCGTCTTTTAGTTTAAATTTGGCGTCTTCTGTCAGGGTCTTCTTTTTTTCCTCGTCCTCCACAACACGAATGGCATCACGACGGATATTACGAATAGATATTTTAGTCTTTTCTGCATTATCTCTGGCGACTTTGCTGAGTTGTTTCCTTCTCTCCTCACTCAGAGGCGGGATATTTAATCTGATTAATTTACCGTCATTAGCCGGGTTAATACCCGTATCAGATGTCATTATTGCTTTCTCAATTGCTCCGAGAGACGATTGGTCATAAGGTTTGATAATAATCATTCGTGGCTCTGGGACGGCGATATTGGCTATCTGTTTCAGGGGAGTAGGGGAGCCGTAATAGTCAACTTTGATATTCTCTACGAAAGCCGATGATGCTCTACCGGTCCTGATGCCCTTGAAATCGTTAGTCATTACCTCTATCGCCTTTTGCATTTTCTCTTCACCGTTATTATAAATAGGATGGCTCATACTGAACTCCTTAATTCGTGATGGTTACTTTCTTATGAGATGATGGTTCCGATTCGTTCGCCCCTGATAGCCCGTTTTATATTGCCTTTTTTATTGAAGTTAAAGACGATAATAGGGGTTTTTCTTTCCATACACAGGGTAACTGCGGTGGAATCCATAACTTTCAATCCTTGCTTTATTACTTCCATATAAGTAAGTTGGTGATATTTAATTGCTTTGGGGTTTTTAATTGGGTCATCCGAATAAACGCCATCAACTTTAGTTGCCTTAAATATAGCGTCTGCATTTATTTCCGTAGCGCGTAAAACCGCCGCGGTATCAGTAGTGAAATGAGGGTTGCCTGTGCCTGCGGCTAAAATTATTACTCTACCCTTTTCCAGATGGCGAATTGCCCTACGGCGGATAAATGGTTCTGCTACTGCTTGCATCGGAATAGCGGTAAGTAATCTGGTAGGCACGCCGTTTCTTTCCATTACATCCTGAAGCGCCAGGGCATTAACTACCGTAGCAACCATTCCCATATAATCAGCAGTGGCTATATTGATGCCCTGTTTTTCAAACTCGCCACCTCTGACAATATTTCCACCTCCAACAACCACCGCCAATTGGACTAAAGGGACTACCGAGATTAATTCTTTTGCCAGGGCATTCACCTTGGGGATATCTATTCCTTGCTCTTTCGCTCGGCAGAAAGTTTCTCCACTGAGTTTTAGAACAACTCTTTTATACTTTATGTTTCCCACTTAGTCTTATTTTCCTATTTCAAATCTCTGGAATCTTTTTACTACGATATTCTCGCCAAGTTTAGCAATATAGCCCTTTATATGGTCTGCGACCTTGACCTTATCATCCTTAACAAAAAACTGGTCCAAGAGACATTTCTGGATATAGAAGAATTTTTCTATCTTGCCTTCCGCTATTTTCTCAACGATTTGAGGTGGTTTATCCTTAACTTCTTTGCGATAGAATTCCTTTTCCTGTTCAATAAGTGCTTTATCCAATTGGTCTCTTGAGACGACGAGCGGAGACATTGCTGTAATATGAAGACAGAGGTCTTTCAGAAGGGTCTGAAATTCTTCGTTATTAGCAACGAAATCTGTTTCACAAGCAAGTTCCACAAGGACGCCAACCTTACCGTTAGAATGAATATAAGAGCCGATTCTGCCCTGTGAAACTGCCTTACCCATTTTCTTTTCTGCGATAGCAAGACCCCGACGTCTGAGTAAATCGGCTGCTTTATTTATATCTCCGCCTGCTTCCTCAAGCGACTTTTTACACTCCAATATACTTGCAGAGGTTTTATCTCGCAATTCTTTTACCTCCTTGACGCTAACAATAACACTCATATAAACTCCTCACTGATTCTATTTTTTACTATGTGTTCTTGGGTGAGTCTCTTTCTCTCTCCTGTCTTCTTTTTCGGCAGATGGTTTCTTCTTAAAGTGAACAATCTTCTTGGTCACAGCAGGTTTTTCTTCTTCTACTCTTATTGGTGTTATTACCAATTCAGTTTTGCCTTCTATAACGGCATCTGCCAATTTAGAAAGCGCAAAACTTACTGACCTGATAGCATCATCATTTATTGGTATTGGTAAGGTGATATCTGATGGGTTTCCATCAGTATCAATCAAACATATGGTTGGAATATTTTGTTTGTGTGCTTCATCCAGAACGGTCTTTGAGCGAATCTGGTCAACCGCTATTATCGCGTCAGGGGCACGCGATAATTCTCTTAATCCGCCGAGATTATCACGAAGTCGTTGTAGTTCACGTTGGAACAGCGATTGATCTTTCTTAGTATACTGGTTGATACTTCCATCGGTCTCCATTTTCTCAAAATTGAGCAATTTGGTTATCTGTTTTTTGATAGTATCAAAATTTGTGATGGTGCCGCCGAGCCAGCGCTTATTAACATAAGGTATACCGCAACGTTTTGCCTCTGCTTCAACAATATCTGATAAATGTTTCTTGGTGCAGACCAGAATGACCAATCCATTCTTTTTAGTAATTGCCTTGAGTAACTCTGTCGCTCTAATTAAACCTTTTATAGTCTCCTTAAGGTCTATAATATGTGTGCTTTTCCGTGTGCCGAGAATATAGGGTGCCATTTTGGGGTTCCATCTTTCCGCCCGATGTCCAAAATGCGATGCGTTTTCTATCAACTCTGTTAATGAAATCAAAGCCATTTGAATTTGTTCCTCCTTTCATTATGCCCCATACTTGATTGATTTGTTCATAGGGCAAATCAAATTTATTCTTATATACAAATATATAATCAATGTCAACAAATAATTGACAAATCATCAGAAGAAAGTAATAAAATAAAATTCAGGTTCTGTTAGAAAGGTGTAGGCGGATGTAATTCAGCGGTATCCCGCACTAAATAAGCGGGCGTAGTTCAGCGGTAGAATACCAGCTTCCCAAGCTGGGTGTCGTGGGTCCGAATCCCATCGCCCGCTCTTACTTGCTGTTAGCGACGAAGGAGCGTTACAGCGAGTTAGACCCTGAGTGGCGCCAACGGCGTCACGAAGGGGCTTTCTATGTGAGATAAGAATTAGAAAGGATTTAGAGTATGTTTGAGACCGATTATAATCTGACAGAAGAACAGAAGGCGATGCGTCAACTCGCCCGCGAGATTGCTGAAGAGAAGATAAAACCCGTTGCCGCTAAATACGACGAGGCAAACGAATTCCCATGGGAAGTTGTTAAAATATTAGCAGATGCCGGTCTCTTCGGTGCATTTATTGAGGAGAAATACGGCGGAACCGGTGGGGGAGTCCTTGATTTATGTCTGATAACCGAAGAATTGAGCCGTGCCTGTGGTGGGATTTCGCTATCTCTGGCGGGGACCGCACTCGGCACTTTTCCGATAATACTTTATGGCAATGAGGAACAGAAAACAAAATATCTTCCAGAGATTGCATCAGGCAAAAAACTGGCTGCCTTTGCACTCACCGAGCCAGATGCAGGTAGCGATGCCAGTGCCATCAAGACCTCTGCTACAAAGGATGGTGAGCATTATATTATCAACGGCACCAAGCAGTGGATTACCAATGGAGGCGAGGCAAAGGTATATTCGGTCATAACAATGACCGATAAGAGCAGGGGCGCACGAGGCGCCACTGGCTTTATTATTGAAGATGGAACACCCGGATTCTCATACGGTAAAAAAGAAAACAAGATGGGTATCAGGGCTTCCGCTACCCGCGAACTTGTTTTTGATAACTGTCGTGTTCATAAAAGCCAGATACTCGGCAAAGAAGGATTGGGGTTCTTCGTAGCGATGAAGACATTTGATGCATCACGACCCGGTGTTGCCTCACAGGCGGTTGGTATTGCCCAGGGCGCACTTGATATGGCAATCCAGTACTCAAGAGAACGTAAACAATTTGGTAAGCCGATTTGCTCTTTCCAGGGGCTACAATTTATGCTTGCAGATATGGCAACACAGGTTGCCGCCGCAAGATATCTTACTTATGAATCAGCCAGAGCGGCCGATAATAAGCATCCTAATGTTGGTGCCATTTCTGCAATGGCAAAACTCTTCGCCTCTGATGTCGCAATGAAGGTTACTACCGATGCGGTTCAGATATATGGTGGTTATGGATATATGAAGGAGTATCCGGTTGAGAAAATGATGAGGGATGCCAAAATAACTCAGATATATGAAGGAACGAACCAGATACAGCGTGAGGTAATTGCGTTGGAACTGATAAAAGAGGCGGCGAAAGGAAGATAATTTCGGTCTCAAACGGGGCGTAGCGCAGTCTGGCTTAGCGCGCCTGCCTTGGGAGCAGGAGGTCGCCAGTTCAAATCTGGCCGCCCCGATACCGCTATCTTCCGTCAGAGTAGGTAACTTTTATAACTACGGTAACTATTGTAACCTTATGTAACCTTAATAGTATGCCATTATACGAATATCAATGTCAGAAATGTAACCGGATATTTGAGATGTTAATCCGCACCGAGAAGGACTCCTTAAACCTTTCCTGTCATTATTGCGGTAGTAAAAATATAGATAAGATTTTCTCTACTTTCAGAACCGCTTCAGGCGAGAAATCGTCATCTGCTTCGTCTTCCTCATCCTGCAGTTCGTGTTCCAGTAGCAGTTGCTCAACCTGCAGATAATTCAGCATTCGTAGGGGTGATGGGTAAAGTGTTTGTCTATGAAACAATTATGGGCGCCGTGGCGCAGTTCTTATATCAATATAAAGCCACAACATAGAAAAAGGTGTTTCCTTTGCTCCGCACTGAAGGATAATAACGACGAAAAGAATCTTGTCGTTGCCAGAGGCAAGAGATGTTTCGTGATGCTGAATCTTTTCCCCTACAATGCAGGTCATTTGTTAGTCGCACCTGTGAAGCATAAGGCAGACCTTGAGGATTTATCACAAGAGGAGATACAGGAACTATTTGGTCTGACCATCAAGATGAAGAAGGTTCTGACAAGGATTCTCAAGCCGGAAGGATTTAATATTGGATTTAATATTGGTTCTGTGGCAGGGGCGGGGTTACTCTCTCATATCCATCTTCATCTTGTTCCTCGTTGGGGAGGTGATACTAACTTTATGCCGGTTCTGTCCGGGACCAAGGTTATTTCCCAATCACTTTTAGACCTCTACAGGAAGTTACGAAGGGAGTTATAAAGTATCCAATCAGTAAACGGATTAAACAGATTATACCGATTGAACAGACAAAAACGTCTTGACATCGTAGTCCCAGTGGGAATATCGCTAACAGGTCTGACAAAATGGGTTAGGATGCTATAAATTTGACCAAGAGGAACGTAATCTATGAATAAAATAGAACTATTTGGCGACACCTATTTGTTACGAAAGACCTTTGATATCATTGATACAGGCATTAGTGTTTATGGTTATGATGTGCTTGATAATAATGGTGATTTCCTAAAGCACTATGATATAGAAGATAAAAATGCTGTTATATCCTCAATCAAATATGACATCTATAGATGAGAAATTACTTGCCTTTCCTTCTATGATGAGGTATTTGGTATGATGAAGAGAGAATTCACTCACTCACAGAGGCGCCAGCCAATCAGACAACTGAGTTTGTGGTATAATAAAATTATTATTAATAGAAATGAGAGAAGTTTATGTTAGATATCCTCATCTTAAATAAGCAATCTATAGAGAGCATTTATAAAACCATTTGCGAATACCACGAGAAATATCTCAAGCAGTTCGGGGTAAAACTGCCTAAACTTTATGATGCCAGTGGCAAATTCACCAAAGATGCCCTCGTTTTGGTCTATCTGACGTATGATTATCCCAAGACAAGAATAGTGTTAAAGGAAGAATTAACTAGGTTTGTTAGAAGTTATTATCCTGAAACAAATGATGTGCAACAAGCCAGATATTTAGGCGCTCAAAGTGGCTGGTGGATTATCGCAGGCAGTAGAGACAATATAGTCTTAAATATCAAAAGAGGTTCATACCAACTTTATACATTAGAACAACCTTATCCATCATTCAAAAAGGGACATAGAATATCAGACACAGATGATTGGGATGAGATAAAGGCAAAGTACAATTACAGATGTGCTACCTGCGGGTCTCAAGAAGGCAAACCACACTTTCACTGGCCTGCCACAAAAACAGTGTTACAGAAATCGCATATGGACCCGAACAAGCCATTGGCATCCGGGAATATAATTCCCTAATGCCAGAAATGTAATAGAGGAGACAGAAACAGATGGGTTTATGATGATAAAGGCAGAGTAATAAAATTAGCCAACCCGCAAGTGATAAAAACCTGTGATAAAGAGGTGCGGAAAAGAGCATATAAAATTCTATATCACGAATTTAAGGGCAAGCCCCGTTAGAGATGTTTGATAGCATGATAATAAAAAGATGTTATTACGATAAAATGCTTAACTGCAGAAGTGGGTATCTGTTCGGAATAAGGCGGTCGCCTTTGGCGACCTATCTCTAACGGGGCAAGCATCCAGACACCCTGGAATACTTATGATAAATGAAGAGTTCATCAATAAAATAATCTGTGCTGATTCTTTACAGTTTCTTCCTAAACTTGAAAGTAATTCTATTGATGTGGTGCTAACCGACCCTCCGTATTTCTTGGATAAAATGGACAATCATTGAGACGATGAAAAAGTTTCAAATCAAAATAATCAATACATTATTAAATCATTACCGGCTGGAATGAAGTTTGAACGCGAGCAGGGCAAAAGGTTCTATAAATGGTATTTTGATATATCAAAAGAAATCTACCGGGTGTTAAAGCCCGGTGGCTTTTTCTTCTCGTTCTCAAGCCCTCGGCTATATCACAGAATGGCATCAGCGATTGACGATACCGGGTTTGAAATCAGGGATGCCTTTATCTGGCTCTACACCCAGAATCAGGCAAAGGCAATGGGATTAGACCATTTCATAAACAAGTTGAAACTGGACGAGAAAACAAAAGAAATAATTAAGGAAAATCTGAACAGCTGGAAAACCCCGCAGATTAAATCCTGCTTTGAGCCGATTGCAATGGCACAGAAGCCCACAGAACAAACTTATTTAAACAATGTCTTGAAACACAAAGTCGGCCTATTCAATATCAAAACAGAAATCGGCAAGGATATGTATCCGGCAAATGTATTTACGGTAGATAAAATAAATGAACTTATTGACAGGACTTTCCTATTGCCTAAACTAACTAAAAAGGAAAAAGGCGATTATAACGACCATAGGACTGTTAAACCATTGGCGATATGTGAATACCTAATAAAACTATCCGCCTTTAATAGAGATGCGGTAATTTTAGACCCGTTTGTAGGAAGCGGCACAACCGCTATTGCCGCAAAGAAATTAGGTAAAAAGTATATCGGCATAGACGTCAGTAAAAAATATGTGGGCATTGCTGAAAAGAGATTAAAAGAGATTGATGAGGGAATAGCATCCCAGACAACCGGGAACAATATCTATAAAAAAGAGCAAGCGGTTCTATTCAAGGTAATGGACAAGATTAGGGTGTGCCGTGCCTACCAGCAGGCAGGCCGTAAAGTTTCCAAAACATAATTAGAATTGAGGTAATTCGGGGGACGCAATACCGAATAGTTAACAGACTGTCCAAAAAGTCCACCAAAAGATACTTTTTAGACAGGTTGAAAAATGC
>JASEHY010000034.1 GCA_030018555.1 Planctomycetota bacterium | reverse complement strand
CCCCGATGTAACATCGGGGCTCGCAATGACAGGTCCCCGGCTTGTCATTGCGAGGCGCGGAGCGACGAAGCAATCTAATCTATTGTCCTGATTACTATTAGAACACATTTCGGTGTCTGATTCTGTTGGTGCAGAAACGACCACACTGTCTAATTCAACTATCATTACCTCATCAATGGTGGAATCGGGTGCGGAGCCAAGCCGTGGGGCAGAACTCATTTCACCTAACCTGAGGTAATTACTATTGTTTGAATAGTTACCTTTTATAATATTCTTTGTGTCAGCAAACTTTCCAACCTCCAAGTCTCCATCCTTCCACTGACATCCATTTATATAGAATAGGTCATTGCCGTTTGAAGGAGGCGGGGTGCTAAGCCGTCGTAGCCATGTGAGGTGGAGCCATTTGCCGGCGCGGAAGGAATTATTTTTCCACTCGGCTGGGGCGCCACAACCTTGTGGATGTTTAAGGTGATTGAGGCAGGGGCTGCCGGCTCCGATAAACCCTGTTGCTGCTGTTGTGCCATAGCCACCGCCGATGAAACTATTATCATTCCATCCCTCACCATCACTATTACACCGTGAAAGGTTTTTCCTGGCTTCTAACTTTTCTCCGGTTTTATCGTCAATCTCTCTTACTCTGGCAATACTGTAAATACCAAAAGGAACCCCTGTACCGCCATATATCGACGCAGTAGAGGTGTTCATCCAGGAGAGATAACATCTAATCTTTCCTGTATCTTCAGGATAGAAATGTGGTTTGACCCACATTGCGATGAGAGACCTTTGTATATCCACATCTGCAGGCATAGGGGTAATCCGGTAGGTAGGAATAGAATCCTTGTAGGAATAGACACCGTCCGGATAAAGTGAGGTGGGTTTCCAGTTGTAGCCCGTAGTGTCGGAAGATGAGATAGGGACGAGAGAGCCACCCAAAGGTCCACTGGTAGTGCTTGTTATTATGGTTGTGTAACCTCCCGGAGCGAGATTAGCGTTTAAGTTATTATCAAAAGACGCCCTGAAGACAAGACGGTTACCAGCGGAAAGTTGAGGAGTGCGCATTTGTGCGGTTGCTAAAGTAATATAGCCGTCATAATCAGCAGACTGGCTATAGTCAGGTATTTCCGGAAAGGTCTGGAGTGTCAGGTTATTATGAGTTGGACCATTCTCATCAGAATTCTCGCTGATAATCTCTCTCAGTGGTCTTGTTTTAAGGTCTGATAGGAATTGCTTCTGGGTCGTCTCACGATATACATCAAACAACTTAACAACGGTTTTGATTTCTGCTGTTGCCAGAACCCTGTTTTTAGTGTCCAGGACTCTACCCAATGAATCTATGGCATAGAAGCCGGTCGGATAAAGGCAGAATTCAGTAGTGTAGTAGGTCAGGTCTGTTTTATCCACTTTAAGTAATCTCTGGTAATCAGGGTTAAAATCATTGAGATTGGTATTGGGGTTAAAATTGGCCTTGAGCAAATCTCTTTGTGCCTGGGTTGGCAAAACCTGTCTGATGGCTGTATCCATATCTACAAATGTGTGGAACTGTTGCCAGGAGCGGAAAGGGCGACCGGCTATAATTCTATCCGTTATTTTCCTTGCCTGGGCTACGGTTACAGAAGGTGTTTCTCTGACTACAAAGGTCCGCGGTCTTGTAGGATCAATATTAAGGGCATAGAATTTGTGGATAGAATAATTATATGAGAAAGAGTCATCAGGCATAACCCCAAACCCAGTCCAGTCACGGCTGTAGTCTCTCTGTTCCCATGCAATATTTGGATACGATTGACTGGCGGGCTCGTCTATATAGAATCCTTTAAGTCCTGTGATAAGTGCGACGATAAGTTGTTTATAAGCGGAATTCACATTAACCGGCGCTCGTCCAACTACCTTACCATCTTTATCGGTAGGAAATTCTATCGGCTTTCTGATTCTCATCGGTTCCCAGGACGATAATCTGGCGCCGGTAGTAATAGGACTTCCCCACCGTTCAGACAACGGCACTGGTTTAACTACATTTTCATCAAGCCAGCCGTGAACTGTGATAAACTGCTCCAGAACCACCCATTGCGCAGTTGTAAGTTCTACTCCTGCCTTCTCTAACTTTTCCTTGAGGTCATCTATTGTAAGATAGGGTTTATTCTGGAATATTTTAGTGCCAATCTCTCTTCTTTTTGACTGGTTTGTTATCACAGTGCCATACTCTTTAAATATCTCGTCTGTAAGATTTTCTAAAATGGTCTGAAAGTGTGGATGGTCTTCTGTGTTGACATATAAACGGGGCGAAAGGTCCTGGATTTTGAGTGCGAAATAATCACCATCTTTATTGTATCTTGAGGGAATTCTGGATGAGATGCCAACTTTCCATTTATTATTAATCAGAATTAAATCCCTGCTATCAAGTTCTCCGTCATTATTAAGGTCTTTCATCAGTGAAGGGCGGACAGCACGTCTTAGAGGGCAATCAAAGAGTTGGAGTATATTATCGCCATCCTGGTTTTCTTCTGATAGGTCAGGGGTATCACCTCTGCTTTGATTCAGGTCTTCGCCATCATAAGAAAGGTAGTATAAATTCTCCATATCAAGCATTGTTCTGATAGTAGAGACGGCATAATGGATACCGCTCTGGGCGTGCAATTTTGCCTGTATGTAATCCACATAACTGCGAGAAGTAACTCGTTCCATCGTCGCACGAATAGAAAAGACCGTTCCAAGAATAACCAGCAGAGTCAGAACACCTAATACTACAATAAGGACTATCCCCTGACGACCTGAATTACTATTTCTATATTGCATATAAGCACCTCCTTTTAACGATTAGCGTTTAACGAAGCCCGTATCGTCTCTCGTTTGACGATGAACGATACGGGTTTCGTTACCGTTTAACGATACTACAAGTAAACCTCAGCATAAAGGGTTTCGCCTTCCTTCCCGATAAATTCTCCTTCTCTGGTAGAGAGTATCGTCGTGCCTTTTATAACAAATACCAGAATAGAAGTCTTTATTTTATTAGAGCCAGTTAGCGACGAAGGAGCGTTACTGGCTCTTATCCTGTAAGGGCATGGTGAGCCATTATCCGCTTCTGCTTTGACACTGACGGAAAATTCAGTCCCTTTAACAATAACAGTTCCGGCAGAGGTAATCAATTGAAATGGCTTTTGGTCGCAACCTGTTATCTGCAGGTATAATTCTCCGTCTCGCTTGAGAATAACCTGTCTGTTCGCCTCCTCTATGACAAGTTCTGCTTTTGCAGAGGCGACAATTTTGCTTCCATCACTGAGAGTAATCTTTATGGTCTCTGCAGCGTCATCTCCTGATGGTCTGGTGAATAAAAAGAAGGTGAACCCGATAAGAACGATGGCTGCGGCGATAGAGATTGCAACCACAGATGCACGCAGATGGACACAGATTTTATCAGTGTCTATCTGTGTATATCTGTGTTTATCTGCGGTTGCAATCTTTGGCGCAGGGATAGGAACTGCCTTGAGAGTTTCACTAATAGTTTGAGAGAAGATTAGTTCTTCCGTGTAATAGGCGGAACAATCCGGGCAGGATTGCAGATGCTTGGTAACATCTTCATCCAGAGAAGATTTCTCAATAATAGATTGTTCTATTTTATCTCTAATGGTTTGGCAAAGAGTCATCTTAATTTCTCCTTTAGAGCCAGTTAGACCGAAGGTCGTTACTGGCTCTTATCCTGAGCGAAGCGAAGGGCTTCCTTATCTTAATTTCTCCTTCAGTATCTTATAAGCCCTTGAGAGTCGGGATGTTATTGTCCCGACTGGCTCGCCTAAATGCTCGGCTATCTCCTGACAGGACATATCACGATAAAATCGTAGAATAATCACCAGACGGTAATCATCGCCTAATGAATCCATCGCATTTAGAACAGAGAGTTTATCCGTTATTTCAAGGTCTTCCCCTCCCCCTTCAAGTCCCGCGTGAAGTTGCTGGAACTTGCCCCCCCCCCTATTCTTGTATCTGCGATGGTGTTCCTGAATTAACTGTATCACCAGATGATAAAACCAACCGGCGAATTTTGTCCTATCCTTCAGGGTGTTAAGATATTTATGTAACTTTATAAACGCTTCCTGAGTTATATCCTCCGCGGTAGCAGAATTCTTCGTCCAGTTGAAACAGAGTTGATAGGCGATAGCCCAATATCTCTTTACCAACCGGTCAAATCCCGATGAACATCGGGACTGCAGTATTTTATCTATCAGTTCCTTATCAGACCACCCCCCAATATTATTCTCTTCTGCGGGATTACCCATCTCATAATTTTATAATAATGAATGTAGGGGGGCGATAAAAAACTGCAATAATTCGTCAAGAAAAAGAGGAACACGAACCCAGCACCCGTACGGGTGCTGGGCGAATGGGACCCTTACAGGGTAAACTTATACCACACATTCGCTACGTTCAGTGTAAACTTACAGGGTATATAATGAGTTTACCCTGTCCTTCACAGGATGGTGGCTACCAAGTAAAACGAAGGGTGTGATTCGTGTTCTCTTCTCTACATTAAGATGTATGAATTAGTTATTAAAAGTTCGTTTTCCGCAGCGCATCATCTTCGTAACTATCACGGCAAATGCGAAAAACTACACGGACATAATTACGATGTGGAAGTTTATGTTCAGGGTAATAAACTGGACAAAACCGGAATGCTTATTGATTTTACTATCTTGAAGTCAATTTTAGAGAAAACACTCTCTGGGTATGACCATAAATATCTTAATGAACTGAAGGATTTCAGGGGAAAGAACCCGACCGCGGAGAATATTGCGTATCTCATTAGTCAGAAGGTCAGAAAGAAACTCCCTGAACAAATCCCGATGGACATCGGGATTAAAGTATGCATCTGGGAGTCTTCCAGAACTGGAGCGTGCTATTATGCTGTGTGAAAAATGCCAGAAGAACCAGGCATCAGTTCATCTGTCTCATCTGGTGAACAATAATATTGTCCAGGAAGTCCATTTATGTAAAAACTGTGCCAATGACCTTTCTCCATTCAGTATCAAACAGACACTTCTTCTGCCTGAATTACTTGCCAGTCTTATGGAGCCCATTATTGGAAGGATGGTAAAAGAGATGTCTGCTGTGAAATGCCACCAGTGCGGTATGACATATCTTGACTTTAAGAAACTTGGCCGTTTTGGCTGTGCTGAAGATTATGAGGTCTTCAAGAACGGTATTGAACAATTAATCGGGAAGATTCATGGTACTGCCCAGCATCAGGGGAAGATTCCTGCGCATATTCCTAACATAGTGGTGAAGGAAACCGAATTAAGGAAACTTCAGCAGGAATTAGAGCGGTTGGTGCGGGAAGAAAAGTTTGAAGAGGCGGCACATCTACGTGATAAAATCAGAGCGTATAAAAAGAATAAACCACAATGAAAACAGATTCGTTTATGTTTCAGGTTGGCGAGTGGCTTAAGGGTAGTGGACCTGAAAACGATATAGTTATCAGCAGTCGTATTAGATTAGCCCGTAATCTTATGGGACATAATTTCCCCTCTATTGCCAGTGATGAACAATCGGCGCAGACAGAAGAACTCATCTATAGCAAACTGGAAAAGACTAAAGTTATTCCTGATATGATATACTTTAAACTCAAAGCCCTTCCTCGGCTTGAACGGAATGTGCTGGTGGAAAGACATCTTATCAGTAAAAACCATGCGGAAAAAGATGGCGCCAGAGGACTTGCTGTAGATAAAAACGAATCTTTGAGCATAATGGTTAATGAAGAAGACCATCTCAGATTGCAGGTGTTAAAATCAGGATTCCAGTTAACAGAGAGTTGGAAGGAAATAGACGAAATGGATAATCGCATGGAAGAGGAATTGCCTTATGCTTTTTCTTCTACTTTTGGTTATTTGACCGCCTGCCCTACTAATGTTGGCACTGGAATGAGGGTCTCAGTGATGTTGCACCTGCCCGCCTTAACCGCCACCAAACAGATTGAAAAGGTTTTTCAGTCATTAATTAAGATAAAATTTATGGTGAGAGGACTCTATGGAGAAGGGACTTATGCGATAGGTGATTTTTATCAGATTGCCAATCAAATCTCTTTAGGTTATTCAGAAAAGAATATCATTAGCGAAATATATAATATTATCCCTGAATTGATAAAATATGAACGCGGGTGGCGTGAGAAGTTACTATCCGACCCTGCTAAAAATTTAGAAGACCGCATCTGGCGTGCTTACGGGACATTGCGATACGCTTCGTCAATATCCTCCCACGAAATGGCAGAAATCCTCTCGGTGATTAGATTGGGAATTACCGCCGGGCTTATTAAAGATATCAGTATCAGGACTCTTAATGAGATATTTATTCTTTCTCAGCCGGCGCATTTACAGAAGATGAAAAAGAAAACTCTTTCTGCTTCTGAACGTGATATTGCCCGCGCCCAATTTATTCAGGATAAACTAAAAATGCCATAAAATAGAGGCTGTATCAAATTTTAAGCAACCACCTGTCATTGCGAAGCCGATGAATATCGGCTGAAGCAATCTCGTTTCTTATACCAATAAATACGGGATTGCCACGGTCGTCTACGGCGACCTCGCAATGACAATTCTGAAAACTTGATACAGTTTCATAAAATATCAGAAATTTCTGATAAATTTCTTGACTTTTTATAGAATATTGTTAAACTAAACTATGCGTTTATGAATGGGAGAAATACTATTGCTATAAACCTGAAAGGAGGTAAAAAGCGATGAAACTAAAACCAATCGGCGAGAAAATCATAGTGGAAAGAATAGAGCCGGAAGGTAAGACAAAAGGCGGTATTGTTCTGCCGGATACCGCAAAAGAGAAGCCAAAAGAAGGCAAGGTTATTGCTGTTGGTGTGGGAAAACTACTTGAAAACGGGTCCCGCGTTTCACCTGCAGTAAAAATAGGTGATAAAGTCATATTCACCTCTTTTGCAGGGAGCGAGGTCAAACTTGACAACAAAGAATATCTCATTATGAGCGAAGACGATGTTCTTGCGATAGTAGAGTAGGTTTTTTGGTAAAACCCACCAAATGAAGTTTAATCCCGAAATCTTTCGGGACTAACGGTGTCAGGAATGGTAATTCAAAAACATCTCTGACACCACTACAGGCTGTCCAAAAAAGTAGCGGTGCGATTTATCGCACTCAATCCCGCACATAAATTGTGTGCGGGATAACTGGCTGTCCCTCCCCCGATGGACATCGGGGCAGAGGGATAACGACCAAAGGTCCAACAGCGAGTAAAAGGAGGTATGAAAAACTATGGCGTCTAAAAAAATAATCTACGAACAAGAGTCGCGCGAAGCAATCAGACGTGGCGTAAATGCTCTTGCCAAGGCGGTTAAGATTACATTAGGTCCTCGCGGACGGAATGTAATTCTGGAAAAGAAATTCGGCGCACCCACCATCACCAAAGACGGTGTTACCGTTGCCAAAGAAATAGAACTCAGGGATACCTTTGAGAATATGGGGGCGCAGATGGTTAAGGAAGTCGCTTCCAAGACCAGCGAGGTTGCCGGTGACGGCACCACTACCGCGACAGTCCTCGCCGAGGCAATCTTTGTTGAGGGCTTAAAGAATGTGGCGGCAGGCGCTAATCCGATGGCGCTTAAATCAGGTATTGAAAAAGCAGTTGAAGCCATCGTTGGCGAACTAAAGGTAATATCCGTCAAGGTAAAAGGCAAGGAGGAAATTGCACAGGTCGGTGCTATCGCCGCTAATAACGATAAGGAAATCGGTAATATGATTGCCGAAGCAATGGAGAAGGTCGGCAAAGACGGCGTTATCACAGTTGAAGAAGGCAAATCCCTCAAGACCGATGTGGAATGGGTGGAAGGTATGCAGTTTGACAAGGGCTACATCTCACCATATTTCATTACCGAGCCGCAAAATATGCAGGTAGTCCTGGAGGATTGCTACATCCTTATCTATGAGAAGAAAATCTCTACGGTTAAGGATATGCTGCCCCTTTTAGAAAAGGTTGCCCGCACCGGTAAGCCACTCCTTATTATTGCCGAAGAGGTTGAAGGCGAAGCACTTGCTACTCTCGTTGTCAATCGCTTAAGAGGCACACTCAAGATTGCCGCGGTAAAATCACCCGGCTATGGCGACCGCAGAAAATTAATGATGGAAGATATCGCGATTATGACCGATGCTAAAGCCATAATTGAAGACCTCGGCATTGAACTGGAGAAGGTTGACATTGATTCTCTCGGTAGAGCCAAAAAGGTGGTTATTGATAAGGAAAATACTACCATTATTGAAGGTGCAGGCAAGACCTCAGCCATCCAGGGCAGAATCAACCTGATTCGCAAAGAGATGGAAACTACCACCTCTGATTATGATAAGGAAAAACTACAGGAGCGTCTGGCAAAACTCACCGGTGGTGTTGCCAAAATCAATGTAGGCGCTGCTACTGAAGTGGAGATGAAAGAGAGAAAAGCCCGTATTGATGACGCACTGCACGCCACCAAAGCCGCAGTTGAAGAAGGCATCCTGCCCGGTGGCGGTGTTGCTTTACTACGTGCTATTAAGGCACTTGGTAAAATCAAGGTAAGCGGTGATGTCGCTACCGGCGTTGATATTGTCAGACGAGCACTGGAGTCGCCTCTTAAACAGATTGCCGACAATGCCGGTTTCAATGGTGCGGTGGTTTCCCAGAGGGTATCTGAGGAGAAGCAAAATATCGGCTTTGATGCTGATAAAGGCGAATATGTTGATATGTACAAAGCCGGCATCATTGACCCGACCAAGGTTGTCCGCTGTGCATTAGAAAACGCAGCCAGTGTTGCCGCACTCCTTCTGACTACTGAAGCGGTTATCGGTGAAATCAAGGAAAAGAAGGAAAAGATGCCCGGTATGCCTTCAGGCGGCGGTTACGACGAGGATATGTATTAATGAGTTGTGCGTCTTGAGTCATGCGTTTTGCGTTAGTTTAATCAACTGGCGCATTACGCATGACACATAACTCATAAAACTATGTCATTTACTCCCCGTGAAATACTTTTGACCAAAGGCGTTGGCAGGCACAAAGAAGAGTTGTCCTCCTTTGAGGAAGCCCTCCGTGACGCACAGATTGCCAGATTAAACCTCGTCCATGTCTCCAGCATCTTCCCACCCCATTGCATCTTAATCCCTCGTGACAGGGGATTAAAGAAACTACGTGATGGTCAGATTGTATTCTGTGTCCTCGCGCGCAATACTACTAATGAACACCGTCGTCTTATTTCTGCCTCGGTCGGACTTGCCATACCGTCAGACAGGAATCAATACGGTTATCTTTCAGAGCATGCCAGTTTTGGAGACCCCGAAGACCAGGCAGGTGATTATGCAGAGGATTTAGCCGCTTCTATGTTAGCAACCACACTGGGTGTAGAATTTGATGCTGATGTTGCCTGGGATAAAAGGAAAGAAATCTGGAAACTCAGCAACCGCATCGTCAAGACCACTCACCTCACACAATCTGCCATAGGCGAAAAGAACCGCTGGACAAGTGTTATCGCAGCCGCAGTCTTCCTGCCTTAATCAGGGTAATAATATGCCTGAACTGCCAGAAGTAGAAACCATCTGTCGTGGCTTACGTAAATATACCCTCGGACTTAAGATAAAAGATGTTAGTGTCTTCTTGCCCAAAATAATTAACCTTCCAGTCAACCACTTCAGGAAAACAGTTATTGGAATGACTATTACCTCGGTAACCCGTCGGGCAAAAACAATTATTATCACCCTTTCTAACGGCTATTCATTACTTATTCATCTCAAGATATCAGGGCGACTACTCTATCTGCCTGCAACCACTCCGATTGAAAAACATACGCATCTCATCTTTTCCGCCGAAGGCGGATCCGCCTTCGGCGGAGACTTTAAGCATAGTGATTATCAATTGCGGTTCTGGGATTTAAGACGCTTTGGCTATGTGAAGTTGTTTGACGAGGAAGACAAAAAGAGATTTCTGGAGAAACTAAACCTTGGACCTGAACCGCTGGAGAAAGATTTCACGCTCAATCGCTTCAGGCAATTGCTCCACATCCGTCCCAACTCAAGAATCAAACCACTTTTGATGGACCAGACCTTTATCAGCGGCATCGGTAATCTCTATGCTGACGAGATATTATTTCATTCACGAGTTCATCCCCTCAGAAAGGTCTCATCATTAACCGATAAAGAGATAAATAAGATTCATCAGGGGATAGGCAGGATACTACGGCTTGCGATAGAAAAGCGGGGCAGTTCTGTGGAATTATATGTGGACTTAGAGGGCAAGCCGGGCGGGTTCGTGCCTTATATTAAAGCGTATGACCGAGAAGGTAACCCCTGTGCAAGGTGCCTGCCCGCCTCTGACGTTCAGGCGGGTAAGAATCCTATTAAAAGGATAAAGATAGGTTCTCGCAGTGCCTATTTTTGCCCCCGGTGCCAGAATTTATGAATAATGCGGGGTAAGGACAAGACCATCAGGGCAGAACCCCAGGGGGAGTATCATGCCCGAGGCAGACCCGCCTATGGCGGGAACTCCGCCTCCCATTACGACCCCCGTCATACGACGGGGTAAACTCCGGGAGTCCCCTGCCTGCGGCCTGCCTACCGGACAGGCAGGCAGGCAGGCCGTTAGGGAGGGATAGAAACCCGCCTTAACCTGCCACCTAATCCACCTTACTTACATATCTAATCTGGCTTCCACTGTTACGCTCTGGCGAGTTATCCACTACTCTCTGACCGCTATAGGCACTATCCCTGACCTATCCCGCCCTGCACGGTATACTATACGGGGGTGTATGGAATAGCATACGGGGGAGTATGGGATAGGATAGGG
>JASEHY010000033.1 GCA_030018555.1 Planctomycetota bacterium | reverse complement strand
CCTTGTATTATAAGACATTCAAGCAATTTTGCCTACTCATTTTCGTGTTTAATATCCCTATGGTTCCACCATCCTGTAAGGACGGGAGGCGTATGCTCTGACGGATACGGGATGATATATGGGGTTGTCAGGGGGGTAAAAACAGGGCAAAAAACCCCATATATGATAACCTTCAGGGGCTTATTTCTACTTCCATCGCCTATCCCGAAAGGACTCAGGATAGGAAAGGGTATTGGAAGACCCTATGTTTGTGGTCAGCATCAAAGAGATGTATACTTCCGATTCACCCTTTTTATTAATGGCAATGCCGGCAATAGGGATGAATCTGATATTGAAACCGAGAGCGGCTTCTAAACGCACTTCCGCACCGATACTATAGAGAGGCGCCTCTGATTCCCCAAAGGCACAATCCGTAAAACCAACTAAGACCATATCCTCCCAGTAGATATTCGGATTCCACCACCCCTGCCTGCTTCTCTGAAAAGGTGCAGAGTATTCTACATTTAATATGCCACCGCTTCTGGTTTTAAGGGCGGTTGCGGTGTCATATCCTCTAATAACAAGTTCGTTGTCTGCCTTATTATCAGGGTCATTGATGAGATAAGTGAATACATTCAATTCGCCTCCATATTCAGGATTAACAAGATTGGGCAGATGATGGGAAAATAAGGAGATGGACTCAAGGGCGTTACGGTCGCTCATAGAATCCCATCCCTTACGTTCTATGACACAATTCAACTGGCTCATTAAATACCATCGGGGGTATCTGAGACCGAGATACATTCCGGGGACTAATTCATTTGTGCTGTACATCTTTTCGCTGTTCAATCCGCCTCTTTCGTCGTGCCTGATTTCTAAGGATGGCACAAGGGCAGAGAGACCCGGCTCAAGAGAAAGATATGCCGGATACCTTCCATAGACCTTAGTATCCTGTTCTCCTTTAGATTCGCTTGGTTCTTTACCAGCCCTTCGTAGGTGCTCTGCGCCGATTATCATCGGTTTGAGAAGTAGATTTTCATAGGAGACAGCGAAATATGGTGTTTTGCCAAAGAGGAGCCGTGTGGTATAGGAATGTTCATAGGTTACATCATAACCGGAAAGGGATGCCCCGGCAGAATTTTTCCTGAATAGAGGTATTCTGTATGAGGGCAGCATTGTTTTAAGGACATCAAGATAATCGCCCTGTCTTGCACTATTAGCCAATAGTTCGCTTTCTCGCGGACTAATTCCGGGAAAGGGAGACGGCTGATATTGCGGTTGTCTTATTTCTGTAAGAACAAGGGGTTTATGATATAGGTTTGTTCCTCCACTATTTAATCCCACAAAATATAGTTCTTTACCATATAACGTTGGAAAATGGGCATAACTGCCTGTTGTTATCTGATATAGTTTCTTTGTAGACAGGTCATAAGCATAGATACGGTATGTTTTATCGTAGTTAGCCACAAAGAACACCCTGCCTTCAGATATTGAAGGAGATGTCTCGGCATAAGGAGTATTAACCAATTCCTCCAGGGAGAGATTTTCGGTATCAAGTAGATATAATCCCCAGTTTTCCCAGTCATAGCGGGCGGATACTACCACCTGATTCTTTAATAAAGGGGACGAGGAGGTTGTCATCTCTCCCACCAGAAAGTCGGTTTTGCCCAGCAACTTTCTTCTTTTCCCGATGATGTCATAGAGATATAGTTCTGAGCCGAATTTATCCTGGCGGTCTTTGGCATACAGGATATTCCCAGAAAGCACACAAAAGGAACGTATCGTATCACTGAAAAGGATTCTATCTTTGAGAGTGGTCAGGTCTTTCTGGTGGAGATTAGAAATGAAGCCGAAAGATAAATTGGTAGAATTAGCAAATCCACGTTTATATTCTAAGACAGTATAATAAAGGAAAGGACTTCCGTTATCATCTACTGCCAGATGCGGTCTGGTGCTGAAAGATGAGGTGGTAGAGACCAACTCTTCTTCTGTTTCTATATTAGGGATGGCTCGTCGCATAATACTTTTGTGTTGATGTATATCATAGGCGCCGGTCTTATGGAATTCCCGTTTTATATAATAGAGATGACAATCTCCTTGTACGGGCGAGGGGGTTGTTATAAACAAATTAGAATAGACCGTAAGTTTATCGTTGGTGAGTGCCGTGCCATCTATGGCAAAGGGTCTACTCTTCGCTACAAGGTCTCGCAGGTATTCCTGATGCAGTGTCTTAAAGGGTCTACCATAGGTCTTTCTCGCGGAGTTATCTATACCGACGGCTGGGAAGATGCTGCCCAGAAGGAAAGCCCAGAACGAGCCGCCCTGATTCTTAAAGAACTCGTTTAATTTCTCCTGTCCATATTTCTCTGAAAGATAATTCAGGAATAGTCCGCCATAAAAATATTCGCCACCGACCAGGGACGGAAAGTCAAAGGGTGTATAGGTCATCTCAAGTAAAGAAGGCAATTTACCATCAGAGACAAGAGAAAGCATGAGGGTATCAAAAAAGCCGTCGTTGAGCCGTCCTTCGTATGGCGATAATCTTGATTCGCCAGAAACGGTTACGCCTTCTGCAATCCAGCCGGGAATGACTAAATTGGGAGAAAAGATATTGCCGAATAAAGTGGTAAGAATAGCGGGAAACCCTGAAGTATTGGTAAGTTGAGCGATATGGATTGATTCGTGGATACCGCTGGAACGCCACCAGTTTTCTGAAAAGCCAATTCCGGGGAGTCCACCCACCGTGCCTTCTGGTGGGTAGAGATAAATGTGAATATTAGGATTGAGCGGGTCCGCGAAGGCATTGGACATTGTGCCAATATCCTCAAGCACGACGCGGAGTTTAGGGATTTCCTTGCCTGTAAGTTTCTTGACATTATCACGATAAACGGTTAAGACCGTCAGACATTCTCTTGCCTTCTCCTCCTGACCTTTCTTATAAAAGACCTCAAAATGCCCGGTCTTTAATACCTCCCACGAGGTATCGGCTGGTAAGAAAAGGGGACAGGATACTACACAGATTAAAACAATAAACCAGAAGGCAAACAGGATACTCCAATGTTCATTCCTTACATCTCCCGAATTCTTCATATAATTATGGCAGATTACTTTATTGGAACTGATTAGAGCATTTACCCCAATCCCATCAACCCTTTTATCTTCTGAAAGATTAGTTTCATCTTCATCTGCGAGATTGCACCTGCCGGGTCAAGGTCTTTCGGGCAGCATATCTGACAGTTGAATATAGAATGACATCTGAAGAGACCTTTATTATTGCCAATCAGAGATAACCTTTCTTTCTTTGCTGTGTCTCTTGTGTCATTATAGAATCTGAGTGTCTTAAGAATACTGTGGGGTCCAAGATAGTCAGGGTTAGTTCCCGCTACCGGACAGGAACCATAACAGGCACCGCAGAGAATACAGTCTATACTCTGCTCTATCTTTTTACGCTCCTTGGGGGACTGGATGAATTCTTTCTGAGGTGGTGTTTGGGAAGGTATCAGATATGGTTTTATTGATTCATAGTGCCTGAAGAAATTGGTCATATCCACTACCAAATCCTTATAGATTGGCAGATGTGATAGAGGGCTAATCGTAATAGTGCCTTCGCCATTTGCCAGAAGTTTTTCTATAAGGGTGTTACAGGCAAGCCGGTATTTCCCGTTCCACCTCTCTCCCGAAATATGCATCGCACAGGAGCCACAGACCGCGGCACGACAGGAAGAACGAAATGCCAGAGAGCCGTCAATATTGTCAATGATATACCAGAGTCCTTCCAGCACGGTCATTCCCTTTTCCCATGGGACCTCGTAGGTGCCAAAACAATGGACTTTATCCTTCTCGGGGTCAAAACGGAATACTCTGAATTCTGTCATAAGATTTACGATGGCGAATTGCGAATTTTACAGTTCGCATTTCGCAATTCGCCATTAATACTTTCTCTCCTCTGGCTGGTATTTAGTAATTGTTACTGGTTTATAAGATACTTTAATCTCTCCTTTTGGATTATAGTAACAGAGAGTATGTTTAAGGAAACCAGTATCATTTCTGTTAGGGAAATCGCGTCGGGAATGTGAGCCACGACTTTCTTCCCGTTTTAATGCCCCCACTATTATCGCCTCAGCCACATCAATACCGGCTTCCAACTCCAGATGGCAGGTTATATCACAATTGAATTTTAGCCCTGTGGCAGGTGCGAAGAGATATTTAAACCTGTTTTTGAGGGTTCTTACTTTATCAAGCGCAATCTGTAAATCTGCACCTGCCCTGAAGATGCCTACATACCTGTCCATCGTTTCCTGTAGTTCCTTTTTTAGGACAATATGTTTTTCTTTACCGCTTGATTGGGCTATTTTTCTAAAATGGGATTCGTAGAATTTTGAGAGAGAGTTAATAGCACTCTGAGGCAGATAAGATTTCTGTCGTTGCGCTCGGGCATATTGAGCCGCAGCATCACCGCTTCGTCTACCGAAAACGAGAGTTTCTAAGAGTGAATTACCGCCGAGTCGGTTAGCCCCGTGAACAGAAATACAAGCACATTCACCAGATGCATAAAGCCCGTTAACTACGGTCGTACCATTGATGTCAGTATCAATCCCGCCCATTGTATAATGCTGGACAGGTTGAATAGGGACTGGTTCTTTGATGATGTCTATACCAAGGAAGTCAAGACATATATCCCTGACACCGGGTAATCGTTCCATAATTTTAGCCGAGCCTAAATGCCTCATATCAAGGTGAACATAGCCTGAGCCGTCCGCCGGATAGACGAAACCTCTACCCTGCTCAATCTCTGTAGCAATGGAGCGTGAGACAATATCGCGCGGTGCTAATTCCATTAACTTGGAAGCATATTTTTCCATAAACCGTTTGCTATCTTTATTGACTATATGTCCACCTTCGCCACGACACCCTTCTGTCATCAGAATATGCTTGGAGATTATACCGGTGGGATGGAATTGGATAAATTCCATATCTTTGAGAGGAACACCAGCCCAGTAAGCAATCGCCATACCTAATGCTGTTGAGGTTAATGCGTTACTGGTTTTTCCATAGATTCTTCCTGCTCCGCCGGTAGCGACAATTACAGAACGTGCTACTATTGTCTCCAGCCGGCCCTGCGCCATATCAATGCCCATTAGTCCATAGCAGGTGTTATCTTCAACTATTAAGAAAGTAACCATGAAATCTGTGATGACATCGATAGAGTGTTTTATGACCTGTTCATAGAGGGTATGAAGCATATAAAGGCCTGTTTTATCAGCGCCGTAGCAGGTGCGTGGGAATCCGGCGCCGCCGAAAGGTCGCTGGGCAATCCTGCCATCATCAGTTCTGGAAAAAGGACAGCCCCAGTGCTCAAGTTCGTAGATAATTTCTGAGGCAGAGGATGTCATTATTTCAACTGCATCCTGGTCTGCTAAATAATCGCTGCCTTTGATAGTATCAAAACAATGCTTTTCTGGGGAGTCATCTTTGCTGTCAGGGTTATTTGCAAGAGGTGCATTAACGCCACCCTGAGCGGCACCGGAGTGGGACCGTAGAGGATGTAACTTGGAGACTATCAGGACAGAAGCGCCTTGTGACTGCGCCTCTATCGCGGCACGCAACCCCGCCAAACCGCCGCCTATAACGACAACATCATATTTTTTATATAACATCTTAACAACGTAGTCCCGACGAATGTCGGGATTACGCTCCACGCTCTACGCTCCACGCTCTTTGCTCTATGCTATAATATCTTTAGCACTAAAACTAATGAAGTCAGGATAAAAACCAGAAGGCACAGGATAATTACCACCCAGAACATAAATCTCTGCGCCCTGGTAATACTTAAAAAATCAGCAATAATTATTCTCAAGCCATTTATCATATGAAAGGCAATCACGCAAATAAGACAGGTTTCTAATATCTTAAAAAGCGGGTTCTCAAAACTGCCCATCAGCATACCAAAGGCACCTCTCCCGAAGATGAAATCACTGCCAACTACTACCAGATGCAGGAAAATATATGAGGTAAGACACAGACCTGTCAGGCGATGTAGAATAAACGCAAAAGTGCCTTCATTACGGTTGTGTAATACCTCGTCCTTAATAGATAATATTTTCTTTAGCATAGCCAATTAACCCAGGCAATCAACACATATATTCCCCATATAAGTGCAATAAGTCCAATAACCAAACAGCCGACGGTTAATACCAGATTAACCTTACGGCTTGGTTTATAGTCCTGAACGATTTCATAGAGACCATTAAGAGCATGGAAGAGTGTTGCAGAAAGGAATATTATGTAGAAAACAAACCAGAGGGGATTTGAGAGCCGTTCTCTTACTGCCTGGCAACTTACAGGTGAATCACCACTGAAATGTAAGACCACGATATGAATAATAAGGGCAACTGCCAGAACGAGACCTGTCAATCTCTGTAAGAACCAGCGTAAGAAACTCATCAGATTGTTTCCTTGACTCCCCTCTATTAAGAGGGGGTAGGGGGTGTGTTACGTAGATATCCTAATCCCTATCCCGCCGGAAAGAATTCCTGATAAATGGCTCTGACCGCCTGTTTTAGATATTTATTCTTGACGATGAAATAGTAAGCAACTGCAGAGGCACCAGCGGAAATCATTTCCACATTGATATTAGCATCTGCAACTGCTCTGAATACACGAGCCGCAAGCCCTTTGGTCCTGATTAAACCTTCTCCAACCACACCAATCAAGGCGACATCTGATACTTTTTCCAGATGTTCTATCACTTTGATTTGGGCTTTTCTGATGGCGAGATATCCCTCTTCTAAATCATTACTATTTAATAAAAGAGTAATACAGGTTTGTGAAGTAATAACTGATTTAATATTAATACCAAGGTTGGCGATTTTATCGGTAATCTCCCGTAATACGCCCGGCTTATAACCGACACCGGCACCGTGAATCTTCAAGGCACTGATATTCTTGTCATAAGCAATCCCCTTTATCACGCCTTTACGCTCATAACCCTGACGGACAATAGATGTCCCTTTATGGGTGGGATTAAAAGTATTGCGGATAATAATGGGGATATTCTTTAGCATCGTTGGTTCAACCATCCGCGGATGCAGAATTTCCACACCGAAATAAGCCAACTCAGCCGCTTCGTCGTAGGAAAGAATGTCAATAATATGTGCGGAGTCGCAACGGAGTCCCCCGCCGAAGGCGAGGCTCTCGCCTCGTCTCCGCCGAGGCGGAGCGGGCGCCCTGTTGGGCGGCGATAATTTCGGGGCGGTTTTGACTATCTCCGGGCTGACACTCATAAAGCCGTCAACATCTTTCCAGATTTCCAACCCATCAGCATCAAGAGCATAAGCCACGACCGAGGCGCTGTAATCGCTCCCCCCACGACCAAAAATAGTCGTGCGACCGCGTTGGTCACAGCCGAAAAAGCCGGTTATTATGGGTGTAACACCCTTTGTTATCAGCGGTAGTAATGCCTTTCGCAGGTTCCTGGTGGTCGGTCCTAATAGGGCGCTTGCCTTACCGAAATCGCCATCAGTGATTAAACCGACCTTGTCCGCTTCTATGAATTGAGCCCTGCTACCGAGGGTATGAAGCACTTCTGCCAGAAGGATAACACTGAAACGTTCCCCAAAACTGATAATTAAATCACGACTGCGCGGACTGACCTCTCCCAGATAACTTACTCCGTAAAAGAGCCGTTCTAATTTATCTATGTTTGCTTGCAGTGAGTCCCGACTTTGTCGGGACGAACCTGACTGAATTGTTTTATGGGTTTCTGCCCGAACAGAATGATGCGTCGGGATGGCTTTACTTAAAATACCTAAATGCTGTTTCTTCAGAGAAGCAATAAAACTCTTAATAGCATCTTCTTGTTTCCTGTTGGTCGGACCGAGTGTATTAAGGAAACGGATTAACTGGTCGGTTACGCCTTCAATCGCAGAAATAACCACTGCTTTATCTTCCTTGGTGGCTAAAATAATTTCTGCTACCTGTCTGACAGATTTTGCGTTCCGCAAACTCGCACCGCCGAACTTCAGAACTTTTATCATAGCACATATCCTTCTCTTCGTTCTTCTAAAGTATTTGATGTGGCGGAGACGGGCTTTCCGCCGGAGGCGCCCCTACGGGCGACCGTTTGAGCGTCGGATCCGCCTTTGGCGGAAAGGTTGTCCCTTAATCTCTCAAAGAACTTCTTGATTTCCTCAAAATCCTTTCCCCTGATGATATGTTTTAGATATTCAAGACGCCCTGTTATTTTATCAATCTTCTCAAGTGAATGGGGATTGAAAAGTATTTCTCCAAGAAGATGGTCATCCTCTGAGAGAAGGTCTTTTGCAATCTTTAGATGACGGGAAAAGGTAGTGCCCGGCACCACGGTTGTGTCAACACAACTGGCAAAGACTAATGTAGAAATAAATGGTAGAGATAATGAATATGCCATTATCTTGTCGTGTTCGTGAAAAGAGTATTCAAATATTCTCAAACCAAGTCGGCTGAAGAAACCCCTGAAAAACTCACTTCCTTCCCGGCACGACTCTTTAATGATAATAACATTTTCTTCTTTCAGGGAATCCATATTTGCATAGGTTGGACCGAACATCGGGTGTATAGATACAAATTTAGACAGGTACTTTTGATAGAAATCAGGAAGCGTGCCTTTAATTGATGCAATATCACAGATGATACAACTTTTGTTGAGATATTTAATAACTTCCTCAAAGGCGGTGATGGTGTTTTGGAGCGAAACCGCGTTTATTAACATTTCCGGCGAGACATCCTGTAACTCGGAAAGATTGGCAAGGACCCGTACGGACGAGTTGGCAAGAGATTTCGTCTTCTGCGGGATTATGTCATAGATAACAACTTCATTGTCAAGGCACAATTCTCTGCCTAACCACGAGCCCATATGACCCGTTCCAATAATGGCAATCCTCATCTCCGATACTCCTTATAGCACCCCATAAACTTAAACATAATTACTTCATTCTTAATTTTTTCTATCACATCCTTCACCTTTTTATCAGAATCGCTTCCCTGGAAATCCAGCAGGAAGGCATATCTGCCGGGGTCATTCCTGATGGGTCTTGACTCTATTCTGGTAAGATTGATACTGGAATCAGAAAAGGTCTTCAGGATTTTGAAGAGAGCACCGGCTTCGTGCCTCGTTGAGAAGATAATGGAGCATTTATTGCCCGTACTTTTTGATGCTTCCGAAGTGAGTATAACAAATCTGGTGATGTTTGATTCGTGGTCTTCAATATTTTCCTTGATTACTTCAAGGTTATAAAGTTTGGCACAAAGGTTATTGGCGATAACAGCGGCTGAGCGGATTTGTTCCCGGGCAAGCATCTTTGCCGCACCAGCCGTATCATAATAGGGAACGGGCTCTAATTTGTTCCTTACGATAAAATTATGACATTGCGAAAGTGCCTGGGGATGAGAATAAACAACCCTAATATCGCGATAATCCGTATCCTTTAGTGCTAATAAACAGTGATGAATGGGGATATTAATCTCACCAACTATCTTCAGGTCTGTCTCAATCAAAAGTGCGGTTACCTGAGCGATGGGACCTTCAAGAGAATTCTCTACCGGGACTATCCCTGAATCAAGTTGGTTGTTCTTTATCCCATCAAAGACCTCTACGAAATCAAGACAGGGAATGGGGATGAAAGAAGAATCATAAGTTAAAGCGGCAATCTCACTATAGGCGCCGTGTTCACCCTGGAAACCGATGACCTTGAGGTTGGACTCCTGAATCCGTTTACTCTCCTTGATAATCTCCTGAAATATGCTTTCCGATACTTCTGACTTGAGTAGATGTGAGGAAAAACCCTTGATATTCTGGTAAATTTCCAACTCACGCTCCGGGTCGGTGATAGTGTTTTTTAGTTTCTTCAGCCGTAGCACAAACTCCATCCGTTGATTGATGAGTTTCAGAATCTCGTAATCAACCAAATCTATCTTATCTCTGAGTTTCTTCAATTCCATAGTAGTTACATTTACTCCTTCCTATATCTTATTGATAGTCATATTGTTAATGTCCTACGAAGTTAATGTTTGATGGCGTCTAAAATCCACCTTAATCCCCCCGTACGGGGGGAACCCGCCTGACCGCAGTCGGGCAGGTAGGGGGATTAGAACACCTGCCCTAATAAAGACATAGAAGTAATATGATTACCAATAAAACAGCAAATATGGAAAAGTCAACAATTTCGGATAAAAATCATTTTTCACTTGACTTTTATTTTATAAATGATAGAATAGAATACGAAAGGGGGTGATAAATAATGGCAAAGGTAACCAAAGGCACGGAACTATGGTGCACCATACCTAATAGGGTGGGCGTTGTAGCCGGGATTACCCATGCGGTTGAGCAGACCGGCAGTAATATCATCGCAACGGCTTCCTGGCAGTCGTCAAGCGACTCGCAAAAGGGTTACTTCAAACTGCTTACTACTGACAAGTCCAAGACTGCTAAGGCGATGAAAAAAATAGGGTATGATGTAAAAGAGAACAAGGTCTTGCTGCTGGATTTGCCCAATAAACCCGGCGCATTCTATCCGATCTCCAAAAAGATTGCTGATGCGGGTATTAACATTGACTACCACTATGCCACAACCACCGGTCCCAAGGCACTCGTGGTGCTTTCTACCAATGATAATACCAAGGCATTGAATGTGATTAGAGCCAGTTAGTCATTCCCCGATGAAATCAGGGAAGGACGTCTTGCAGTGAGCGAAGCGAATCTGTTACTGGGTCTTATTAGTCGCAGTTTGAACGCAGTGAATTACTGCGACTTATCCCGACTACTCGTCGGGGTCCCCCCGAAAGCTTTCGGGGGGGTTAGACAGGGATAGATGCCCACAGGGATATACCCAGCCCCCGACATTACCTCGGGGGCTGGGATTCCTATTTATGAGACTGTTGACAAACCCCTCTTTTGTCATTGCGAGAGCCCCGAAGGGGCT
>JASEHY010000032.1 GCA_030018555.1 Planctomycetota bacterium | reverse complement strand
CATCCTCGGGCTATATCTATGTCCGAGATGAATATCCTCAAGCCATAGAGAAATTTCGTAAAGCAATTGAACAAGCCCGACAGTATGGCCTACTCGGTCGGAACATACTCGGAACCGACTTTACTTTCAACATAAAGATTAATCGTGGCGCCGGTGCCTTTGTCTGCGGAGAAGAAACCTCTCTGATGGCTTCAGTAGAAGGTCGTAGTGGCGAACCAAGACAGCGTCCGCCTTTCCCGGCACAGAAGGGGCTCTGGAGCAAACCCACCAATATAAATAATGTGGAAACCTGGGCCACCGTACCGTTCATTATTGATAAAGGTGCTAAATGGTTCTCAAATATCGGCACCGAAAAGAGTAAAGGAACTAAGGTCTTTTCTATCGTTGGTAAACTGAAAAATACCGGATTGGTGGAGGTGCCTATGGGTATTACCCTACGGGAAATTGTCTTTGACATCGGTGGAGGTATTCTTGACGACAAGAAATTTAAGGCCGTGCAAACCGGTGGCCCATCGGGTGGATGCATTCCAGAAAACCTTATTGATTTACCGGTTGATTATGAACGGCTGAGTGAGACGGGTGCGATTATGGGTTCAGGTGGAATGATTGTGATGGACGAACGGACCTGTATGGTGGATATTGCCCGATATTTCTTGGATTTCCTGAAAGAGGAATCCTGCGGTAAGTGTGTTGCCTGCCGGGAAGGAATTAATCGCATGCTGGAAATCTTGAACAATATCTGTCAGGGTAAGGGAAAAGAACAAGATATTGCACTCCTTGAAGAAATAGGAACAGTTGTGAAGGATTTCTCCTTATGCGCCCTTGGTGGAACCGCACCTAATCCGGTCTTAACCACCCTCAAATATTTTAAGAATGAATATGAAGCACATATCAAAGACCGAAGGTGTCCCGGCGGTGTTTGCCGTACATTAATTTTATATTATATCAATAGTGAGAAATGTAATGGCTGTGGGGCCTGCATGAAAGTATGTCCGGCTAAAGCAATCTATGGCGAAAAGAAACAACCTCATAATATTAGTCAAGGTAATTGTATTAAGTGCGGGGCTTGTGAGGAAACCTGTAAGTTTGGAGCGGTTATGATTAGATAATAGATTGAAAGGAAATTTAATATGATAAACTTAACTATTGACGGCAAATCAGTCCCTGTGGAAGCCGGTGCCACGGTCTCGGATGCGGCTCGAAAGGTTGGCATTGCTACAAATACTCGTTTACCTCAGTTGGAACACAGGGATTTCCATAGTTCTGGAGTAATGATTCGTCTCAATTACTTTTTGGAGTTGATTAACTACCTCAGGAGAAAAGTATTCCTCACCACAATTCGGGCAGACATCCGCAGGAACGTTTTCCACCGCTACCAGTTTCTCCTGACACCATTGAAGATAAAGAATATTCCGATGAGCCAACTCGTTGTGACAAAGAGAACATTTACTCATAATTCACCTCCTCGTATTCTTGCTTTTTCGCATTTTATTATTAACCCATTCTTCAGGGCTAGGCTCATAAACGGTAACAATACTTATCATCGGGTAGAACGCGACTTGAATATGCAAAGGTCTACCTTGAGTCGTTTCTCCATATATAAGACAACTTGGACCATATTTATCAACCGGGTAATCTTCTATTATTTCACCATTAAGAATCGCTTGCTCAATTTCTTCAGAAGTAATTCGTCTCTTAATTCTTTGTTCTGCACCGTGTTTAGTATAACGAAATCGTTTCTCAGTGAATGCCTTACGAATTTCGGAAATTTCCATAATATAAATATATTAAATTCCACTGGTAGAGTCAAGCTATATTTATTAGTCCCGGCAGATTCTTCGTCTTTACAGTAATTATTTATATGAGGAGGTTTTAAGATGATAAACTTAACCATTGACGGCAAACCAGTTTCTGTAGAATCCGGTGCCACGGTCTTAGATGCCTCTAAGAAAGTGGGGATTGATATTCCTACTCTGTGCCATCACGAAAAACTCCTGCCTTACGGTGCCTGCCGGCTCTGCACCGTAGAGGTTACGCAGAGAGGCACAACCCGACTCCAGGCATCCTGTGCCTATCCGGCTGAAGAAGGCATTGAAGTCAAAACTAACACCGAGCGGGTTATCAGAGGTAGGAAATTAATGATGGAATTTTTGTTAGCCCGTTGTCCCAATGTGCCTGCCATTCGTAAGAAGGCGGAAGAATTAGGTGTAAAAACGCCTCGCTTTTCTCTTAAGGATGAGAAATGCACTCTCTGCGGGATGTGTGTAAGGGTGTGTAATGAAATCTTAGGCGTGGGTGCGATTGGTTTTGCAGACCGCGGTATCTTCCGCCGTGTAGAACCCGCCTTTGATAAACCTTCGGAAGAATGTCTTGCCTGTGGTGCCTGTACCTATGTCTGTCCGACCGGCGATATCCAGATGGAAACGAAAAGCCGTAACTACTGGCGTGATAAATTATTTGGCGGTGCCCGTGATTGCCGCTACGCCCGGATGGGTCTGGTCTCTCATAAGGTTTGTCCGAATGACTTCCAATGTCAGAAGTGCGAAGTTGACCAGCGGATGGAGGATACCTTCGGCACACATCCAGCATTTGTTGCCAAACCCGCTGAACGAAAGAAACCGCAATTGATAGAGGAATTCATCCTGATGCCTGGTTTATACTATGCCCGAAATCACCTCTGGTTCAAACGATTGGATGGCAAGGTTAAAATCGGTATTGATGACTTTACCAAAAAGGTTGTTAATCGCGTAGATAATATTATCCTTCCAGAAGTTGGGAAACGGCTGGAAACAGGGCAAGTTGCTTGGGGACTGAGATGTGGTTCTAAAGACCTTGGAATACGTGTGCCCTTAAATGGAGAAATTATTGATATTAATCCTGATGTCATCTCTGACCCATCTTTAATTACCAAAGACCCATATCAGCGGGGTTGGGTTGCCTTAGTCTGGCCTAAAGAGACAGAGTGGCAACAAACCTTACCGAAACTTTATTCAGGCTATAAGGCAGAACAATGGCTTTCCGTTGAAGCCGAACGGCTCTATCGCTGGAGCGAGCCGCAGAGTAAAGTAATGGTAGCAGATGGCGGACGGTTATTGCCTGAACTACCTCAACGACTCAACGATACCCAATGGCATAATTTCGTCCAGGCATTCTTTGTAGGATAATTTTATTTTCCTGCCCAAAAATCTTGACAGATTCTATATATTTCTGTATAGTGAATTCTATCACAAAGATAGCACAGAAAACAATCCCGATAATTCGGGAAGACCCAGTGGGTCTAAGAGCCCGCCTTAGGCGGGCTCTAAGAAAGGAGAGAAATATGGCAGTAAGAGTGGCTGAGGAGTGGCTGAACATCTGTGGCGGATGTGAGGTCACGATTCTGGACATTGGCGAACCGCTCTTGGACCTTCTGCCCCAGTTGGAGTTCGTCCACATCCCGGTGTTGGCGGACAACAAATATTTCGGGCAGACAGGTGAAAAGAGCGCAATGGAAATCCCACAGGCAGATGTGGGAATCATCTCAGGTGGTATCCGTAACGAGAAGGAAAAGCATGTCGCAGAAGAGATGCGCAAGAAGTGTAAGACTATCGTCGCTCTCGGCTCCTGCGCCTGCTTCGGCGGTATCCCCGCAATGGCGAATATGTGGTCCCTGACTGACCTTTATGAGAAGGTCTATCGGGGTAGCACCACCACCGAATCAGCAGAGACTCCCAAGGAAAATCTACCGCCACTCCTTGATAAAGTCTATGCCCTGGACGAGGTGATAAAGGTAGATGTGGCAATACCGGGTTGCCCAACTTCTCCTGACTGGATTGTCAGCGCATTAACTTCACTGCTGACAGGAAGTCCTTTTACACTTCCTGACAAGAGTGTCTGTGATGAATGCCCGACCAAGCGAGAGAAAAAAGCAGCCGGCGGCCAGATTAAGAGACCGCTGGAATCAATGACCTTTAAACAGGGAGAACCATGGGAGAATACCCGTTGCTATATGGAACAGGGTTTTCTCTGTCTCGGTCCTGTAACAAGGGCTGGATGTGCTGGTGCGACTACAGAACCAGGTGAGGTGAAAGTGCCGCGATGTATCAAGGGTTATATGACCTGTCGTGGTTGTTTTGGTCCGATTCGTAAGGGCGCCAATCCATTAGTGGATATGATGACCGCAATCTCATCCATCGGATTGGATGCCAAACAGGTACCAGACCGCAGGGCTTTACTTAATAGATACATCGGCAGCCAGGGTAGATTAAAAACTATCCCTGAGCCAAAAGGGCCGGCACAAGCCCAGAAAGGAGGTGCTCAATGGCAAGCAAGACCATAACTATTGCACCAGTCTCCAGAATTGAAGGTCACGCTAAAGTGACCATTCAGTTAGATGATGGTGGTAATGTTCAAGATACATGGGTTAATGTCGTGGAACTACGTGGATTTGAGAAGTTCTGCACCGGCAGACCCGTAGAAGAAATGCCTCGTATTGTTACGAGTATCTGTGGTGTTTGTCCGTGGTCGCATCATCTTGCCTCGGCTAAGGCGAATGATGCCGTATTCGACGTTACTCCACCACCAGCCGGGACAAAACTCAGAGACCTCTGCAACAGCATTGCCTATTGCGAGGAGCATATCCTACACTTCTTCTTCCTCGGCGGACCTGACTTCGTGATGGGTCCTGACGCAGACCCATCGGTCAGAAATGTCATCGGCATTGCCAAGGCAAACCCGGAGATTGGTAAAGCGGTCGTCCGCAACAGACACTTAGGGGCACGGATGCTCAATATCATCTCAGGTAAGTCCATCCATCCTGTTACCGCAGTGCCTGGCGGAGTCTCTAAGCCCTTGACAGAAGATGAACGCAAGAAAGTTCTTCCAATGGCTCAGGAAGTTCTTGAGTTTGCCAAGTTCGCCATCAAGTTCGCCAAGGAGAATATCTTCCCGAAATACCTTGATGCGGTCAAGACACTTGCGGTGATTAAGACGGGTTTTCTGGGAACGGTTGATGCTAACGGTGCTCTTAATTGCTACGATGGTAAACTCAGACTGATGAAGCCGGACGGTAGTTATGTTGATTTTACCTATGATAAATATACTGACTACATCAGCGAGAAGGTGTTGGGCTGGTCATATATGAAATTCCCCTATGCTAAAAATTGGAACGAGGGGTTTTCTATGGATATAGATAATCCCAAGGGGATTTACCGCACCAACACTCTGGCACGTATCAATGTGGCAGATAAGATGGCAACGCCTCTGGCTCAAGCCGAGTTTGAGGAGTTCCGCAAGAACTTCGGCAGGCCGGCACAACTGACCCTGCTCTATCACTGGGCACGGCTTATTGAGTTGCTGTATCATGCCGAGCATTCTGTGGAATTGCTTAATGATAAGGACATCACCAGTAAAGAGATAAGGGTGTCGGTAACCCCAAGGGCTGCTCGTGGCGTAGGTTGTGTTGAGGCGCCCCGGGGAACGCTTATTCACGATTATACCACTGATGCAGAAGGGATGGTTACCAATTGCAACCTGATAGTCGGGACGACGCACAACAATGCCCCCATCAATATGTCCGTCAAACAGGCGGCAAAGTTGCTTATTAAAGACGGTAAATATGACCAGGGGATTTTGAACCGCGTGGAGATGGCTATCAGGGCTTATGACCCTTGCTTGTCCTGCGCCACCCATAATCTTGACGGAACCCTCCCAGTAAAGATTACCATTATGGATGCTAATGGTAAGATTGTAGATACATTGGTGAACTAAAAGAGTTAGGAGTTAAAAGTTCGGGGTTCGGAGTAAGAGTTCGGGGTTCGGAGTAATGGCTAAATACTCCGAACTCCCGACACCGAACTACGAACTATAAAGTCAATGGATTCACCAGATTATTACACAAAAGAGATTCTCGTCCTCGGCTGTGGTAATATTCTTTACGGAGATGACGGTTTCGGTCCTGTTGTTGCTGATTATTTAATAAGTAATTATAAAATACCTGAAAATGCCGCAGTCTTAAATCTGGGCTTGAGCACCAGAGGTTTTATATTTGATATATTACTAAGCGAAGAGAAACCGAAACGCATTATTATTGTTGATGCGGTTTCCCATAATGGCAGAAAGCCCGGCGAGATATTTGAGGTTCCTTTAGATAATTTGGTAAAAGAGAAAGTAGACGACTTTTCATTCCATCAAGGACCAACATCTAATTTATTAAAAGAATTAAGGGATATCTGCGGAGTATCTATCGTGATTATATCCGCTCAGCCAGAAGAGATTCCTAAGGAAATGAAGCAGGGTCTATCAGAACCGCTTAAAAAAGCCGCTCCCCGCGCCGCAGTTATGATTTATGATAAATACTTGAAGCCCAAAACAGATAAGGAGAAGTCTAAATATGTCCACCCAATCTGCAGTTGTGCCAAATGCTAAGTTTCTCAAACAGATGGATGATACGATAAAGGTCAATGTTAATCTCTGTTTCCAGTGCAGGAAATGTTCTGCGGGATGCCCGATGTCTTATGCAATGGATTATACCCCTGCCCAACTTATCCATGCTATTCGTCTGGGCTTAAAAGACCTTGTGCTTAATAGTAAAACGATGTGGCTATGTTCATCCTGCCAGACCTGCACCACCCGTTGTCCGCAGGAAGTGGATATCGCCAAGGTAATGGATACCGTCAAGATTATTGCTGTTTCCGAAGGTGTAAAGCCAGCGATTAGTTCGGTTCATTCATTCAATAAAGCCGCCCTGCGTAATATCAAGTGGTTTGGCAGAATGTATGAACTTGGCTTAATCGGTGATTTGAAGATGCGAACCTTTGAATTCTTCAAGGATATGGGGTTAGGTGTCAAGATGTTCCTTAAAGGGAAATTAAAGATTATTCCGTCCATCTCACCGGGCAGGACGCTTACCACATGGAAGATATTTTCAAGAGTGAACAAGAAAGAAAGGATTTAAGATGATAACTTATGCTTATTATCCGGGTTGTTCATTACATTCTACCGGCTCAGAATATGATAAATCATTCAGACTCGTTGCTAAGAAAATAGGTATAGACTTAGAAGAGGTGCCGGATTGGGTCTGTTGTGGAACTTCTCCGGCTCATAGTTCTTCCCATCTTCTGTCAGTGGCTCTACCTATTAAGAATTTATCGCTGGTTGAGTCAGCAATGAGGCAGGAAGTAGCGGTTCCCTGTGCCGCCTGCTATTCCCGTTTTAAGTTCGCACTCTATGAAATAGACCACGATAAGAAACTCGCCGAGGATGTCAAAGAGATTATCGGCTCATCATTTCAGAATAAGGTCAAGGTGTTACATCCTCTGGAGATTATTGCTCAAATACCAGCCCAAACTCTCAAAGAGCAAGTCAAAGAAAAGATCCCTGAGTTGAAAGTTGTTTGTTATTATGGTTGCCTTTTGACCAGACCGCCCAAAGTTATGCAGTTTGGCGTTCACTCCGAACTCAATGCTCCGAACTCAAAAGGTGATGATGTAGAATATCCGATAACGATGGATAAAATATTAGAGAATGTGGGGTTTGAAATGCTGGATTGGTCTTATAAGACTGATTGTTGCGGCGCTACCTTTGCGCTAACCGAGACCGATGCGGTTTTGACCCTGACAGAAAAGATTCTCAAGAATGCCAGAGAAGTAGGTGCCACTGCAATTGCGGTCGCCTGTCCGCTCTGCCATGCTAATCTTGACACCAGACAGGAAGACATCAACGCAAAATATAATACTGATTACAATATCCCAATATTCTATTTCACGCAACTGATGGGCTTGGCTTTCGGGTTTAACCAGAAGGAATTGGGAATAAATAAACATCTTACACCAGCCATGGCTGGTAGTTCGGAGTAGGGAGTTTGAGAGTTCGGAGTAAAATAGTGCCAGAAGATTTTGACTTTGAGAATCTGACAGTATACCAGAAAGCACTTGATTATATAGATTTTGTTTATCAGATAAGCGAAAAGTTTCCCGATTCTGAACGGTTTGGTTTTACTAATAATTTTAGACGAGCGGCTCAGTCAATAGCATTAAATATTGGCGAGGGTAGCGGAGGCACTAAATCCGAGTTTAAGATGTTTCTGAAAATATCAAGGAGGTCTGTGCGAGAGTGCGTTGTTGCCACTACGATATCTAAAAGAAGAGGTTATATAACCATTGACGAAGAAAAAGAGTCAAGAAAAAGGTGTATTGAACTGTCTAAAATGCTAAGCGGGTTAATTAATTCGGTATGACTCCGAACTCCGAACTAATAACTCCGAACTATATTTATGCACGAATGGGGATTGACTGCTGATGTGGTTGAAGAGGTAAAGAAACAGGCATCTCAGAATAAGATTGTCAAAGTAACCAAAATTGCTATTGGGTTAGGCAAAAAAGCCAATTTAAGCCCCACTGTATTCAGAACCTGCTTTAAGGTCCTTGCCAAAGGTACCATTATGGAAAAGGCACGGTTTTCTTTCACCAAAAGACCAGACCATATTATTACCGTAAACACTATTGAAGGCAATCAGCAATGAAGTCAATCTCTAATATCGTTGACACTGATTATTTGAATGAACTATTAAGCCAAACACATCGTCATCCACCAGAATCCATCCACCGTATTATAGAAAAAGCCCGACAGAAAAAGGGATTGACAGTAGAAGAAGTTGTCTGTCTTGTTAATCTTCAGGATAAATCCTTATTAAATAAACTCTTTGAGGCCGCGGCATTGATTAAGCAGGAAATCTACGGGGAACGGCTTGTCTTTTTCGCACCGCTTTATGTTTCTGATTACTGTGTTAATGATTGCGAATACTGCAATTTCCATATCCGCAACAAAACCCTCAAACGTCGCCAACTTACCCTTGATGAGATTGCCGAGCAAACCGCATTTCTGATTAATCAAGGACACAAACGAATCCTTTTAGAACTGGGAGAGGACACGAATCATAATAATATTGATTATGTAGTTGAGGCAATCAAGAAGATATATTCAGTTAGAACACCTAAAGGGAATATTCGCAGGGTCAATGTCAATATCGCCTCAACCACAGTAGAAAACTACCGCAAACTTAAATCAGCAGGTATTGGCACCTACCAGCTCTTTCAGGAGACCTATCATCATGCGACATATAAAAAACTCCATCACGGTCCGAAAGAGAATTATGAACGTCAGATAACCGCACACGACCGTGCGTTTCAAGGGGGACTTGATGATGTTGGTCTGGGCGTCTTATTCGGACTCTATGACTGGCGATTTGAGGTGTTATCTTTAGTCAGTCATAGCCAGTATCTTGATAAAACACATCGGGTTGGACCGCATACGATTTCTGTTCCGCGTATCTGTCCCGCCCCGACCGTTACTTATCAACCTGAATATCCGGTCTCGGATGATGATTTTCTTAAACTCATTGCTATATTAAGATTAGCAGTTCCATATACCGGGATGATAATCTCCACCCGTGAAGGACCAGAGATTCGCAAATTGGCATTCCGGATAGGCATCTCACAGGCGAGCGCCGGCTCGGTTACCACTACCGGCGGTTACGGAACGATAACATCACACCCGCAATTTACCATTCACGACAATCGCTCTCTACAAGATGTTATCAAAGATGCATTGGATAACAACCTCATCCCCAGTTTCTGTACCGCCTGTTATCGCTCTGGTAGAACTGGCGAACGTTTTATGAATCTTGCTAAACCGGGCAATATCCATAAACTCTGCAAACCCAATGCAATCCTCACCTTTGCGGAATATCTCGCTGATTGCACCACTGATGGCTTGCTGGAAAAAGGCAGAAAGAGCATTGATAAATATCTATCTGAAATAGAGGACGAATCACTTCAGAAAGAGACCCGGGCAAGATTAGAACGAATCAAGGCAGGCGAACGGGACATATATTTTTAGAATATCTCCTGATTTCCTACTCTTCTGATAACCTGATTTCCTAACCTATGTGCTACGCTATACCCGGTAAAGTAGTTGAGATTGACGAACGGATTGCTACCATAGAATACTTTGGCGAGCGTAAAAAGGCATATACCGACCTCACCGAGACCTTTATGGGTGATTATGTTTATGCTCAAGGCGGGTTTGTAATTCAGAAAGTCCCTGAAGCAGAGGCACAGGAAATACTTTCCGACTGGAAAGAACTCTTCTTCAGATTACAGGAAACCGACCAGAAACTAACTAATAATCCCAAAAACCTTTATCAACGCGCTAATGCCCTGCGACAGAAACATCAGGGCAATTCCTGTTGCATACACGGCATTCTGGAGTTCTCTAATTACTGTAAGAACAACTGTCTCTATTGCGGTATCCGAAATAGTAACAAGAAGCTCCAGCGATACCGTATGACGTCGGAGGAGATTCTTTCAGCCGTTGACTATGCAGTGAATCAACTCGGCTTCAAGGCACTGGTCCTGCAATCTGGCGAAGATTACTGGTATGATGAAAACACTCTTTACCAGATTGTAAAAGATATTCGGCAACGTTACCCGGTCCTGATATTTATCTCAATCGGCGAGAGAGAGTTATCCACCTACCAGAAACTTCATACCGCAGGGGCAAGAGGAGTTCTGCTGCGATTTGAGACATCAGACTCGGCACTTTATGCACAGGTCAAACCAGACTCTAAACTACAAAGACGACTTGAACTCATCAGAAAAATCAGGTCTCTTGGCTATCTGGTCATTACCGGATTTCTGGTAGGACTGCCCGGGAGTAACGGCCGTGAGAAGCCACAGATTCCACAGATTATACGGAATATCAAACTTACGGCAGAACTTGGTGCTGAGATGTTCTCTTTCGGACCATTCATTCCGCATCCCGATACACCTCTATCAGACATCAGACCGCCAAAAATAGAGACAATACTGAATACAATTGCCCGTGCCAGATTGATGAACCCTGACGCCAAGATACTTGTTACAACCGCTCTGGAGACATTATCGCCTGAAGATGGTGCGAGA
>JASEHY010000031.1 GCA_030018555.1 Planctomycetota bacterium | reverse complement strand
CAGTATCAGTTGCCAATGACGCTTGATGTGGCTCATATCTATGATGATTCTCTTGTTTACAAAATTATTCAAGATTACAGTGCTAATATTACTACTGTCCATCTATCGGCTATCGGTCATGAAGAACATCATCTACCTATAGATAGCAGGTGTCTAAAAATAGTAGAATTATTACAAGGAAAAGATTGGAGTGGTAATCTTATTCTTGAATATCTTCCGGAATATCAACATCGTCTCCAAGAGGATATTAATTCTTTAGATATATGAACATCTTTTTAGAGCATTTACCTTGACAAGGACGTAATAAATAATATAAAATAAGAAAAAAAGTTAAATGTGATATGAGAACATTACCATCTTATCTGAAAAAATATTTCTGGGAAGTAGATTTTAACAAATTAGATTTATCTAAATTTCGAGTCTACATCTTAAAACGCCTAATGGAATATGGCGATGGAAAAGCAATAAGCTGGTTGAAAAAGGAGTTTTCAATTAAAGAAATCAAAAAAGTTCTAATTGAAGCACGTGGTTTTTCACCCCGTAGCGCTAATTTCTGGAGATTAGTGGTCGGGCTTGGGCCTCAAAAAGTATTATGTTTACAAAAACCTTATATCGCAATACGGAAGAGATTCTGGATAGATTAGGATGGTTGAAATTACCTCCCAAGACTTATTTAGCCGGTGGCACGGGTTTAGCACTCCAATTGGGTCACCGCATCTCTGTTGACCTTGATTTTTTTACGCCCAGTAAATTTATTCCTAAACAAATAGCATCGAGATTGAGATTATCAGTAAGTTTAAATGCGGAACAAGCTATCCATGGAACAATTATTGGAAATATTGGTCAAATAAGATTCAGTCTATTCCATTATGACTATCCTCTTTTAGTTTCTTGTAAACATTTTTTGAAGATTAAAGTAGCAGACATTAAAGATATTGCAGCGATGAAAATTGCAGCGCTCACGGGACGTGGGACTAAGCGCGATTTTGTTGACTTATATTTTCTGTGTCAGAAGATTAATTTAAAGCAAATACTTGTGTTCTATCGGCGTAAATATGATGTTACAGCAAAGAATGGACTTGTTCACATCCAGAAAAGTTTAGTCTATTTCAATGACGCGGAAGTAGACCCGATGCCCCAGATGCTAATCCCGATAACATGGGAAAATGTCAAGAGATACTTTGAGAAAGAAGTACGGGAAATTTGGGGATATTAAACTACACTCCTTTTCCTGCCAATCCTGCCAGCCGGCCACACTGTTGTTAGCAAGAAAATTTTTAGTATACCCGATGGTCAGCGGGAAAGTTCTTCCTTTAATGCTTGGGTATAGTTATGGTGTGGGTCCCAGTTTTGAAGGTGTTTGAGTTGTTGTTGCGCACCTTCCCGGTCACCGCGTGCAATGGCAAGCATAGCCGTGGTATACCACCAATAGCCCAGGGCATCCGGGTGCATTCGTTCAATTTCGGTCATTTTGGAAAGCGTCTCATGAGCATCATCCAGTTTACCTTCCATAATATTTAACCGGCTTAAGGCGCAGATGGCAAAGGGGTAGTGCGGCTCAAGTGCGGTGGCTTTTTCCAGATAACTCCGTGCTTCACCCAGCAAGCCCAAGTGCATATAAATCCCAGCCAGATTAGTATAGCCACGAGCGACTTTTGGCCAGTGCTTGATAATTTCCTGATACCTTTTCAGTGCCTGAGCCAATTTACCACTCCCCAGTAAGGTACGCGCCTTTCGGTCTTCTTCTAAAAACGCCGGGTCATATTCACCAGCAACTTCTTCAGTAATCTCCTGTCCAAAAACCTTTATTTCGTGCCACGCACTGTCCTGCCAGAACCGGACGAGTTCATTCATTTTGATAATATCTAAACGATGTAAAGCAAAAAGTGCCTCCATCCTGAGGTCTGTTTCCCGATAATCACCCAAGGCGAATTTTTTTAATTCATCTATTGCCCAAGGGGTATTGATAGATTCCAATGCCTGAATCCCAAACGGACAACCTTTCTGGTCATACCACATCAGATAACGACCCCATGTCCCCAGTGATGGCTCTCGTTCGGCAAATTGTTTTAGTTTCCGGGTAAAGATTTCATCATTTTTAACCGAACCAAACTCATTATAAAGTATTTCTGTGAAAGGCTGAGGAAATATGCTTGGCAAATCAAAGTATGGGAAGCGCTGACGATATTTTTTATTACCTTGCTGTTGTTCAATCATCCGGGATAAGTTGGTACAAAATGACCCATGCGAATGACAAGTCTGGTAATGTTTAAGTGAATCCAGAGCCGGTCCAAATAAACCCAGATTAGCCAGGGCAATAGCATGGAAATACCATACCGTCGGTTCGGGTTTTTTATCCAGCATCCCCTGGCATAACTCACGTACTTTTTCATCTGCCTCAAGAAGTGCATAACCTTCTATGGCTTTAAGCCTCTCATCCGGAGAAATTAAATCAAGCCGGTCTAATTCGGAATGATAAAACTGCACTCTTTCACAATCGTTGTTCATAAGATAAAATCTGATAAGGTTAACCGTCGCGGATACATTAGTCGGATCAAGTTTTTCCTTAACGGTTAAGGCATCCCGGATGGCTTCTTCCCGACGCCACTTAAAGAATAATGCCATAGAACGATTATTATAAGCGGGAGGATAAAAGTCGATTAAGGCAATGGCGCGGTTACAATACTCAATTGATCTGTCAAAATCACTACCTTCAAGTGCTTTTAGCCCTTTTTGAAAATAATCCATTGCTTCTTGATGAGTGTCAGTTGGTAATGATTCAAGCCGGTTAATGATATCGGCTTTTATCACGAGAGATTCTGGGACGGGTTTGCCATCCGGCCCAGGCAGAAGCATAATCGGTCCATCCAATTCAGGGGTTTCTTCTGCCAGAATAAATGGCTTTTGATGGGTTCCTCTTATATTTCTAGAAGTAGAGCGGTCTTTATGCAGACAACAGAATTTGTATTTCTTGCCACTACCGCAGGGGCAAGGTTTATAAGGGTCAGGTAAGGACTCAACTATTTTATTCATTGTTATTTTAATTTTAGCTAAAAATAGGTGCTCTGTTGAATAACTCGGATTAGTTATCCAACATATAGACATATTGACCTACTAAACCACGACTAATGGTGGTGTCAAAATAGTTATTCAACAAAGCAGAAATTTATGAATAATGCGGGTTAGAAGTCCCCCGATGTTGTTGCGATATTCGGGGGCAGACACCTTTGGTATCTTACTTCTAACGGGGTTTACTTCTTCTCAAATCCGCTACGGGGTGGTCCTTTCAGACGCTTCTGACAATTCTCAATCCATTTCGTTACTCTCTCACGGTCAAGTGCATCAGGAGGTGCGAGTTCCAGATATTTGGTGTAACAGAAAATAGCCCTGGATGGGTTATCAAGTCGTTCATCATAGAGGATGCCCATATTATAATAAGCGGAAGGGTTTTTAGCATTAACTCGTAATACTTTTTCATAGCAATTTATCGCTTCATCATATTTTCCGCTTTCGGTGAGGGCGTTGGCTATCTTACCAAACATCTCGACCCGCTCCGCTGTAACGGTCTCTTCCATTATTTTAACCTTATCATTAGCGTCTCTAAGTTGATTTATAAAATCGGTCTCTTTCTTCCTGATTCCCTCGGCTATTTTTTCGTCCAGTGTCAATTTTATTCCTGCAATGTCTTTTTCCAGAGTAGAGACTTTCTGTCTGAGGTCTATTTCTATCTTCATATAGGTATTTAATTTCCTTTCGGTCTCGTCTAATTTTGCCATATAGTCATTCTTGAGGTTGCGTTCGTATATGATAGTTGCCTGCATATCGGCTTCCTGACTCTTCAACTGGTTTTGTAATGAGCCAGCACTTTTATCCAGTGCCGTGTTTCTGGTTTGCAGTTCTGATATCTGCCAAGTGGCACTTCTGAGGTTTTCTTTGGCGCTATTGAGTTCACTGAGGATACGCTGATAACCTTCTCTCTCTTCTTTCACTGCCTTATTGAATTCGTATTCCTGAGTTTTCAGTTTGCTTAGCAGGGCTGAAATGTCCTTTTGTAACTCGTCATATTTCCCCTTCAGGTCGGTGTTGTTTTTATTAGCCAGAACGAGATTTGATTCCGCCTTGTTTTTTTCATCCTTTATTTTATCCTTTTCATCCATACTTGTCTTGAGTGAGCCGGAAAGGTCTCCTACCTGGGCTTTAAGATTGGTTATCTGGGTCTGGAGAGTATTGACAGTGGCGGTATTCTGTGTCTCCGTTTCTTTAAGTGTTTTCTGAACGAGACGCAATTCATCTTCTTTCTGAGCATATAATCCTTCGGACTTGGCTGTTTTGTCCTGTGTCTTTTTGAGTGAATCAGAGAGGTCATTATTATTCTTCTGTAATGCGGTTATATTAGTTTTTGCTTCTTTAAGTTCAGAAACTGCCTTCTGGTATTCTGCCTCAGAGATTCTCAAATCCTTCTCACGGGATTCATATTTTGTTTCCAGTGTTTTATTGGCTGCTTCATAACTTTTGATATCCTTCTCCAGGGAAGTAATTTTATCGGTTGCGAATTTCAGACGAGTGTTAATATCGTCTTTTTCAGAGGTGGCGGAGCGTAGTTTCTCTGACACTTCGGTCATTTTCTTCCGCACATCATCTTCTGATTTAGTCAAGTGCTTCTCTAAAGAGTTTATCTGCTCGCTGTAATCCTTATTGGATTTAGAAAGCGTCAAGAGTTGTGCTTCTTTATCCTTGATTTGCTTTTTCAGGGGTTCTATTTGCTTATTCAAGTTATTATTGTCAGCCCTCATAGAAGAGACATCTTTTTTAAGTGAACTAATCTCTTCCTCATTACTTGAACGGTTCTCTTCGTATGCTGCTTTTTCACTCTTAGCCATCTCTCTTTCCCGTTGTAGGGTTTGCTGAAGAGCGGTAAGTTCACTGGTTTTGGCTTTAATGTCCTTCTCCAATTTTGAGAGGGTACTTTTCTGGTCAGCATTCTCTTTACTAAGACTTTTTATCGTTTCGTTAAACTCCGCTATCAGTTTGTCCTGAGAGTCTTTCTGGGTATTAAGGTCTTTAATAGCCGAATTGAGGGTTTGGACTTGTTGTTCGTTTTTAGTGGTCTGGCCTTTCAAACGGGCTTCTGAATCAGCGTATGATTTCTGGATAGCGGTTAATTGGTCGCGATATTTCTGCTCTGACTCGCTTGTAGTTTTCAAGGTAGTAAATAGAACATTGACCTCTCTCTCAACTTTAGTCCTTGCTTCTTCACCCTTGGCAAGTTTGGTCTGAAGGTCAGCATTATCCCCTCTTATTTTTGCCAGTTCCTTATCATAAGTTTTAAGGGTATCTGAAAGCACCTGATTCTGCTTTTCCAAATCGGCTCTGGCATTCTGATTCTTGGTGTTTTCCTGTTTTATACTCTCTCTTTCAGCAGTAACCTCTTTAAGGGACTTATTCAGGTCTGCTATTCTTGCTGATAAAGATGTTTCACGGTCTGCCAGTTGCTTCTCTGCAATCTCCAGTTGGGTCTTTAATTGAACGGTCTGGGAGTCCAGAGAGAATTTGTCCGTCTTTAAGCCGGTATTTTCTTTACGAAGAATATCGGTCTGGGTCTGTAACTCTTTCAACCGCTCGGCAGAGAATTTGTTCTCCTCCTCCGCCTTCTGCATCTTCAAAGCACTGGTTTCTAACTGTCTCTGGAGGCCAGTGTTTTTAGAGACCTGGTTTTTATAGTCCTCATAGTATTTATATTTTTCTGCCTGTTCTGATTTAAGGTTCTTATCAAGTATCTGTAACTCATATTTTGTTCTGGATAATGTCTCTGATATCCCCGTATAATCTCTTTCAAGGTTGGCTAAGTCCTTCTGGATATTCAGCCGTGCTTGTTCACTGATGCGGAGTTTATCAGAAGTCTCGTTCTTTGACGATTCAGATGTGCTTATGTCTGCCCGTAATCTCTGCTCCGTATCCTGTAAAACCCGCACCGTGTTAGAGAGGGCTTTATATTCTCTTTCAATACCCCGATTCGTCTCTCTAAGTGTTTCTATTGATTTAAGATGCTCTGTCTCTGTCTTCTTGGATTCTTTCTCCCGTGCTTCGTATTTATCTTCCAGCGATATTCTAAGACCTTCCAGCCGGCCTATATCTTTTTCCAGCAATGTATTCTTATCATTGGCTGATTTTAATCTGAGAAGATAATCCTCTTTTTCAGTAATGGTCTTCCTCTGCTCTTCAGTGGTGGCATTAAGTTTCGCCTTGAGGTCATCTGATGTCTTGGCAAGTTCGCTAACCCTTGCGCTAAGAGATACATTCTGGGATTTGAATTCTGAATTCTCCTTCTCTACCTTGGTTAATAACTCTTTATTCTTAACCTTCTCTGTTTTCTCTTCACTTAATTCAGCAGTAAGTTTCTTGGTATTCTCTTGTTCTCTTGATAAATCCTTGTTGGTCTTTTCATACAGGTCGCGATGTTTTCTGGTTTCATTATAGTAGTTGTCTTTTTCTGACCTCTCTGATTTGACTTGAATTTCCAGTCCATTCCGTTCTTTAATCAGTGTTTCGGTTTTTTCCTTGTATTCAGTTAGTTGGAGTTTAATGGGGTTTAACTCCTTATTAGCATCTTTAAGTTGTTGTTGGAGTTTGATGAGTGATGTTGTGAGGGTAGTATTTTCTTTTAGATAATTATTATTAGTTTCTTTCAGGTCTTTGTTTTCTACAGATAATCTGTTCTTGTCTGCTGTCTCACTGCGGAGTTGTTTCTCATAAGTAGAGAGTTGCTTTTCCAAGGATAGTCTCTGTTCTTTCATCGCCGTATTTTCAGTTTTGGCTTTCTGCAGGTCTGAGGCAATGTTCTCTTTTTCTATCTGAATCCGCTGAAAAACCTCTTTCAGGTCAGAAAGTTCCCTCATTAACTTTCCCTTTTCCCTGTCAAAGGTAATCTGGACATCTTGTTTTGCCTCACGAAATATATCCTCTTTGGAAAATTGTAATCTCTCCTCTAATTTGCTTTTTTCTGTCTTTAGTTTGGCAATCTCTGCTCTGGCAGAGTCCGAGTCCTTTTTGAGAGTGTCCTGGTCAGCGGTGAGTTTCTCTATACGACTTAAGATGTTCTGTAATTCTGTTTTAGCAGAGTCTCTCTCCTGTTGAATTGCTGAAGCCCTCTCGGTCAGCCGAATATTTTCGTCCTTGAGTGGCTTTTCCAGCATCTGGTAACGTTCCTTTTCCTGATTCAGAGACACCTGTATTTCCTTTACCTTGCTGGCGGATGAGGATGATGATTGCCACAAAACGATGCAGATAATATTCATCCCCACGACATAGAGAATAAAGATTAGAGCAATAAATTTTCTTAGAGTATCCATAAAAAACCTCCTCTTACTGCCCGTGCGAAGTCCCACTGAGACGAGCTACGGGCAGTTAGACCCCGACCCCCGACCCCGATTTCATCGGGGCATCGGGGCGTCGGGGTATTCATTATCTTATCGGTTTTAATTCTTTAGGTTCTTTTCTTTCCAAATCATATTGTCTGGATATTACAGAACTGTCAATATCACCTGTAAGAATATACGGTGTCAGGAATATCACAGTTTCTGTTTTTATTACATATTCTCTACGGGAGCCGAAGAGCGGACCAATAAGAGGAATCTGAGAAAGGAAGGGTATCCCCGTAGATTCGTTTTTCTTTTCATCCTTAATAAGCCCTGCTATTACAATACTGACGCCATCTCTAACCATCACATTAGTGGAGGTATTGGCGGTTTCCAGGATAGGAATACGGTTGCCCAGGGATGTTGTTTCCCATCTTGTTACTGCGCTTATTTCTGGTTTTATTAACATCGTGATATATTTCTCCTCATTAATAGAAGGAGTTACCGATAATTTTACGCCAACATCAAGGAATTGAACAGTTTCTGTTTCAGTAGTGGTGCCTGTAGCAGTAGTTCTTGAGGTGGTAGCGTATGCCTCTTTGGTGCCGACCATAAAGGTTGCTTCTTTATCAGAGAGGGTGCTTAATCTTGGAGCGGATATTAGTTTATTATCTCCAAATGCTTTCATAGCCTGCATTACCAATTCATAATGTGTTTTGGGGATGGTTCCAATGGTAGCGCTAAGGTTAACCTTCTTTGCCAGGTCACCGCGAATGGGAAAATCTCCGACAAGTTTTACATCCTTAAAAGCAGAGTAATGAGAAAACACCTGTGTCCATTTTATTCCCATTGAGAATTCATCAGAAAGTGATATCTGTATCATTTTTGCCTCAATCAAGACCTGTCTGGGTTTAGCATCAAACTGATGAATCAAGAATGCCACATTTTCCAATACATACGGATTATCAGTAACCATAATGCGTTTCATCCTTTTATCGGTTTTTATTTCACCATAAAGAGGGGTAATTAGTTTTGTTATCTCAGGAACAATAGTCTCTACATCGGCATTTTTCAGTTCAAATGTCTGTGTTTCCGCCGGCACATCCAGTCGTTTAATGAGTTCTTCCATCTGTAGTATTTTGTCCTTCACTTCTATAATAAGAAGGGTTCTGGTGCCGTCATCAGGAAGAATCTGGGAGTTAGTGTTTCTGGACTTTATATTTTCCAGGAAGGTTGCTATCCTTTTAGGAAGGGTATATTTTAATTCATAGGTTTTTGCCACCAGACGCGTGTTGTATGGACTGCCATAAAGCGCCTGATATTCTGCTTCGGTCATAATATGGAGAATATTGCCTTTGATTTCTTTAGCCAGACCGTTGGTAATCAGTACGATTTCCAGAGCATCGCCAAGTGTTACATTTTCCATCAGGAATGTTAATTGCCCAGCCACTGATTTGGTAGTAACGATATTAAGAGGTCCTATTTTGGCGATACTTTTTAATAACTCGCGCACCGAAACTTCTCTTAAATTCGCAGAGAAGGTTTTTTTCAGGATTTCCTCAATACTAACTTCAGAAGATACTTCTCCTTCCTGAGGGGAGGGAGGAGGCGGAATCTTTTCTTCTTGAGCCGATGCATATACCAAACACAGCAAAAGGCATAGAAGAGCAAGTAACAATCTTTTCATACAATTCATATCTTCTCTACTTTGGGATTTCTGATTCTTCCGTGATAGTTAAAGAACCTTCTCCGGTCTCGTATTTTAATATCACTTTACTCTTTTGAATCTCTTTCACTTCTATCAAGACATCTCTCAGATTACCTGCCACCTCCACCTTAGCAATAAAAGTTTCCCCCACAGCCAGGCATCGGATTACGGCACCACCGGGTAACTTATTCTCAATAATAACCAAGCCATTTGAGGTGGCTGGCGGTTCCCATATAATCCCGATAACTTTAAGGTTTTTCAGTATCTCTTGCGCCGGTGGCATTATCTCTTGTGTCGCCGCTGGCGAGATTACCGGCGTCACTTTTGGAGGTTCTACCACAACCGGCGGTGGCACATACATATCCTTAAAAACATCTCGCTTGTTTATTTCTTCGTAATAATCGTTAATCTGAGGAGAATCAATTTCTTCTACATCTTTGTCCTTTATGGATAGCTTCTCTACGGTCGGGGTTTCTGCTGAAACAGCACTATAGATAGCATATCCTAAAAGTATTGTTATCGCTACCAAGCAGAAACGGTTTACTGTTTTTAATGATATTCGTTTGGTACCTTTAATAAATATTATCGGCAGGGAGATGACTTCTGCGATAAATTTTACCGCATTATTCTTCTTCTTTCTTCCTATAGTGATGTTAATGGACCCCTCTCCCAGCCGTACTGTCTCACCTACAGCAGGTTTTTCAATCAACTTTAGAAGTTGCTCTTCTGGGCTAATATCATTTTTTCTGGTAAGTGCCATCCGTTTTTCGCCTCCTCATCCATTAAGTGTCTAATAATTTTATCATCCACTATCATTCTATTATTCATCACGATATTTTTCAGTGCCTTATGGCATAATAGAGCCACTTTACGGGGATAACCATGTGTGTAACGATAGATTTCTTTAATAGCATCGCCTGTAAAAAGGTTTTTACTGAGTTTATAACCTGCCTGAACGAGTCTGTAAGTTATCATCTCGCCCACCTCATCCTGGTCTAAAGGATTAAGGGTGTACTTAAAACTTATTCTATCAATTAAGTTCGGTATATTAATAATCTTAGCGTGTAATTCTAATTGCCCGAGTAACACGACCTGAATCAATTTAGCCACATTAGTTTCATAATTCAGGAGTATTCTCAAGACTTCAAGTGATGCCTCGGACAATTTCTGTGCTTCGTCAATAATAAGCACCATAGTCTTATTCTCTTTAACTCCTTTCTGGAAGAGGAAATTCTGTATTGTCTCTTTGAGTTCGCTAACGCTAATGGTATTCGCTGTTAGAATGTTTTCTATACCCAGAGTACGAACCAAAGAAACAAGGAAATCTTTTTCATTCTCATATGTTGGGTCAAGTATTATCTGGAAAACAAAACCCTCCCGTGAAGAAAGTGCCTGAATAAGTTTTCTACTCAAGGTAGTTTTCCCGGTGCCGATGTCTCCCAATATAATGCTTAATCCTCTCCGGAGCCTCATTTCTATGATAAGATTCGTCAAAGCCTGTTTATGACCACGCGATTCGTAAAAAAACATCGGGTCAGGATTCGTAGAAAACGGCTCTGTTCCCAATCCAAGAATTTTATAGTAACTCATTCTACTATAATCCCCCTTAACAAAGGGGGACTAAAGGGGTTGTTATTCCCCCTATACTATACATAAGATTCTTGTTTTGTCAAGTGCGTTTCTGACAGAAATTCCCCAACTTGTATCACGGCGGTAATTAGAGATTGCTTCGGTCTCTACGCTCCCTCGCAATGACAGGCACCGCGCGGTGTCATTGCGAGACCCCCCCGACGTTACGTCGGGGGGGGTCGTGGCAATCTCAAGTTGGGGAATTTCTGCGTTTTATCTATATCTAACTATCGGATTTTTCTGGACTTTTCTTTATAATAATTTATAGAATTTTACTTACACGAGTTACGCACTCCCTATCATTGCGAGGAGCGGAGCGGTTGCGATCCCATACGGGCGAAGCAAACCCGATGAGATTGCTTCACTTCGTTCGCAATGACAC
>JASEHY010000313.1 GCA_030018555.1 Planctomycetota bacterium | reverse complement strand
AGTCGGAATCCCTAACTGTTTCTAAAAGGAGAAAGTTATGGCTCATAAAAAAGGACAGGGTGCATCTCGGAATGGCCGTGATAGTAATGGTCAGAGACGAGGTGTAAAGTGCTATGAGGGAGAGGTTGTAAGAGCAGGTTCTATTCTGGTTCGCCAGTGTGGAACTGCCTTTAAGTCCGGGCTTAATGTGGGAATGGGAAGAGATAATACCCTTTTTGCCCTCAGAGATGGTGTCGTTAAATACCTGAGCGGTAAGAGAGTTTGTATTGTTTCACAATAGTGCCTTGGCAACCTTTATTTTAGGGGTTGTAGCGGTCGGATTTATCCGATTCATATTTTGTGCGACAGCACGCCCCGCTCCACGAACCCTGACGGGTTCTCTGAGCGAGAACCCGGAACGGGTAGGGGCTCTCTGCGAGAACCCCGGAGGGGTAAATCGTACCGCTACAAATCCATAACGTCTATGTAGCGGTGGCATTTATGCCACCTTTTCTTGCCCAAGAG
>JASEHY010000312.1 GCA_030018555.1 Planctomycetota bacterium | reverse complement strand
TCCTCAATGCCAGTCGTCTAAAAGGCAAGAAACAGTTCGTGGTGGTCTGCGGTAATATTTGTGAGAGCGGTGATATGTTCACGCATGGCAGGGAGATAACGAGGTTGAAAGAAGGCGATATTGTGGCGATAGCGAATGCCGGTGCCTATGGCTATTCAATGAGTTCGCAATATAACAGCAGACCGCGTCCTGCGGAGGTGCTGGTCAAGAATGGTCAGGCACGGCTAATCAGACGGAGGGAGACCTTTGCGGATTTATCCCGTTAGGGACTTGAAATAGTGAAATAGGCGATAATTATAACCCAAATACGCCATATGAAACCACTCTACGAACCCTGACCCTTCCCACAGGATACAGGATGCAGGATACAGGATGCAGGTTCTCTGCGAACTCGGAGTTTACCCTGAGCAAAGCGAAGGGTCTCTGCGGTGAATAATCCGGTCTATTCCTCTATCCTGATAACCACGGTCTTGCCGCGCATAATAGGAAGACGGTCAATCTCGGCG
>JASEHY010000311.1 GCA_030018555.1 Planctomycetota bacterium | reverse complement strand
TATTATCATAAGCACGACTGGAAGGCGCCACTATCTGGTCCTGGTAGGCATTAAGTGTTCCAATCTTTTCCTCCCTGCGTCTATTAGCCAATTCTGCATTAGCCACGGCACTATCTGCCCACTTCTGATTGATGTCTTCAAAAACATTACCTGTTATTACAACAAATTCTACTTCACTAAGCACTTTCATATTAAACTCCTCTTTAGAGCCAGTTAGACCCCAGAAGTTTACCCTGAGCCCTTCCTACGTCCCGCCCTTCGGGGCGAGGCTCGCCAAAGGCGGCAGGATAAACTCCGCGAAGGGTTACTGGCTCTTATCCCGTCCCGAAAGTATTCGGGACGGGGTTACCTAATATCCCTCTGCCTCGGGACAGAATACTCCACCACTCCCCTGCTCCTGCTCCATACTCCACTCCCAAAACCCCTCCACCACTACCATACACCTCCTCTCTATCTTATCACTACTACCCTTCTAACCACATTATCCCGCATTATTCATAAATTTTAGGGGCAA
>JASEHY010000310.1 GCA_030018555.1 Planctomycetota bacterium | reverse complement strand
AGCCCTTGAGGCCGATGATACTGCTGACGATTTGCTTGGCGGGAAAGTAGGTTATTGCCGGGCTTTAGAGCCAGTTACCCCGATGTTACCTGCCCGAATGCGGTCAGGCGGGCACCGGGGGTTACTGGCTCTTATCCAGCACCTATCCGGCCCCGAAATAATCGGGACTCCGCTGCGGCTCCGCAGGATGGGTGTGGGATTAAAAACAATCTTGCCACAGATGGACACGGATAAACACAGATGTCATTCCCGCGAAAGCAGGAATCCAGATATTTAATTGTAAATCAGTGTTAATCTGTGTTCATCTGCCCTTCAGGGTTCTTGCCCAGAGACCCTTCAGGGTCGTGGGGTGGTTGCAATTTTCTTGTCTTCAGGTAGAACGGATAATTCTGGAGTAATATTTCCCTGATGATTTTCCTAATCTGCACCTGCCCGTAATTCCGCTCCAGGCGGTCAATCTTTTCCTTGGAGAGCAGTTTCTTGATAAGGAGATAACCGCTGAAAGGGGCCATGTAAT
>JASEHY010000030.1 GCA_030018555.1 Planctomycetota bacterium | reverse complement strand
GATGTCTCCTCGTGTCGCCGAAATCAAACCGGGTTCAGTAGAATGGAATAGTTCCCTCCAGAAAGGCGATAGTATTCTGTCAATGAGTAGAACTACTGATGACGGCAGAATTATAGAAACACCTATCTTAAACCATAACGACTACCGCAGGGAGATTATCCGACTGCCACTTGATACTTCTGTTAAACTAAAAGTAAGACGAGGTGGGGAAGAACTACTGGTAGATATTGTTACTGCCGGTTCCAGCGGCTTAGGCGTTATCCCTCCAAGCAATGTGGTGTGGTCAGTTGCTAAAGATTCGCCTGCCGCTCTTGCAGTGAGCCCTCCCGAAAGCACATTCGGGAGGATAAACTCAGCGAACCTGAAATCCGCACTTGAACCGGGAGATGAAATATTAGAGGTGAACGAAGAAAACACCCTATCTGCCTACGACATCTCTCGTGTGGTATCACAATCCCAGAGGGACAAGCCCATCCCTGTAAAAATCAGGAAGAAAGACGGTCAGATAAAGACGGTTATTGTTACTCCTACATCCCGTCAATTAGAACATCCCTATTATGACCTTGGTATAGAGACAGCCGTGATAGTATCTGGGGTTAGAAAAGAGTCATCGGCTGAGAAATCTGGCTTGAAGAAAAACGACAAGATTATCGCTATTGATAATGTCCCTGTTAAATCACTGACAATCTTCAATGAGGTTATCAGGGCATCTGCCGGCAAAGAACTTAAATTAAAGGTATTAAGGGAATTACAAGTAGAGGGGACGGGGGAAACTTGTCAATTAACTATTACCCCTGCCACAGACCCCGCGGGCAAAGGATTTATTGGCGTCTTACTCGCAGATAACAATGAAATCGGTACACTTAAAGAGAATTCACCCCTGTTGAATCACGATATCTCCTCTGGCGATAAAATTATTAAAGCAACCTTATCATCTTCAGGCAAGCCCTCAGAAACTAAAATATCGTCTATGACGCAACTATCTGAATTCCTCAATAAAACAAAAGGTGCTCCCATAGAACTCACCATACTAAGTAGCGGGATTACTAAAACGATACAAGTTACCCCGATAAAGATATCAGAGGCAGGAACATTAGGGATTGAACTGAAATATAATACCGTAAGAAGTGTTTATTCTCTAAAAGATTCTATCACAAAAGGCGTCAGCGAGACTCTGGATTTAGGTTTATTGACCTACCAGGTCCTCAAGAAACTATTTAAGGGCGAGGAATCTGTAAAGGGATTAGCAGGACCTATTGGAATAATAAGAGTCTCTTACCGAATGGCTATGGAAGGATTAGGTAGTTTCTTCTGGCTTCTTGCCCTCATCAGTATAAACCTTGCTATTCTTAATCTTCTTCCGATACCCGTTCTGGATGGTGGAAGTATCGTCTTCTGCCTTATTGAGAAACTCAAGGGAAGTCCTGTTAGTTTTAAGGTCCAGACAGTGGCGCAGGGAATTGGGCTTACCATTATCGTTGCTCTGGTTATTCTGACTACGATTAATGATATACTCAGATGATTTTAATTATTGACGGTTATAACCTTCTCTTTTCCGGATTATATCGGGCATACGCCCGCCCGTCGGGGCGTAGTAAAGTCCCTAAGACAGAGTATTTTCTTGAGACCGCCCGCGACAAACTCATTACCTGCCTGAAACAATACAACCAGTCCCGCAAAGCGGGACAATATAAGATTGTCGTTGTATTTGATAATAGCACAGAAAGAGAGATTTATCCTTCCCAGAAAGAATCATCTGGAATCAGAATTATCTTTGCGTCCCCTACCGCAGATGATACTATCCTGAATATTGCGGAATCTTATATAACTAATTCCTCGTCATTAGAAGTCGTAACCTCGGACCGTGATTTAAGAGAGAGATTAGCAGTTCTGGGAGTAAAAACAATCCCTGTAACAGAATTTATTAAAGACTTGTTTAGAGAACCACCATCTGGTAATTGTGGCGATGAAACAACCTGCAAAGAAAGTGGCGAACCTGCAGAAAAGTTTAGACGTCTTTCGCCATCAGAGGTTGAAAAATGGCTGAAGGTGTTTCGCAATGACTGACAAGGTAGTTTGTGCACATCTATATATTTCCGGCAGGGTTCAAGGAGTGTTCTTCAGGTCATATACCCAAGAAAAAGCACTCTCGCTTGGTATCAAGGGATGGGTAAGAAATCTGTCTGACAGACGGGTAGAAGCGGTTTTTGAGGGCAAAGAAACCGCCGTGCAGGATATGATTCAATGGTGCCATCACGGTCCACCATCCGCTACGGTTACAAAAGTAGATATTAGTTGGGAAGAAAACAAAGGAAGCCACAGATTACACAGATTTATCGGTTTCAGTATTAGATAACGAGATAACGACGTGTCCGCCAGAGGCGGCTCTCACCTACCGTGATAGTGTTTATACTTTATCGGAGTGCCGTCAGGTTTTTTCCCTCTAAGCGGGACTGACTGCGGTCTTGTCGCTCCGCCCCTCGCGGGACTCCGCCCTATCGGACTCCGCAGCACTTCTTATACTTTTTCCCGCTACCACAAGAACAGGGGTCGTTTCTGCCAACTTCCTTACTATGTCCTATAATTGTCTTTGGTCTTTCCTGCGGTGGGGATAACCCTGCTCTATCTTGAGCCCGTGCGGGCGCCCCTGCTTTATCAACACCCTTACTACTTACTCCCTCAAAACTGCCTATTTCCTGATGCGAGACCTCGCTTATCTTCCAGATACGGGCTAATTGTTCCTCTAATTCCTTGATTGGCGCAATCTTGAAGATGAGTTCAGATACTTCTGATTTGATAGATGAAAGCATCTCGTCAAAGAGACGGTAACCTTCCCGTTTATATTCTATCTTCGGGTCTGCCTGGGCATAACCTCGTAGCCCGATACCGCTTCGCAGGTAGTCCATCGCATAGAGATGGTTCTTCCATTTCTCGTCTATCTTTTCCAGAAGCAGGAATCTTTCTATATTTCGCATATAGTCAGCGCCTAATTTTTCCTCTCGTTCCTGATATGCCTTCTCTACTCTTTCTATTATCTTATCTTCCAGAGATTCAAGATTATTCTGTTCCGCCATTATTTCCTGTGCCGAGACACTGATACTAAACTTAATCTTTAGGAAATCAGATAGGGCTTGAGCATCCCAGTCTTTGGAGCCCTCGGGCAGGAAGCGGTCAATTATGTTATAGAGAGCATCTTTAAGCATTTCCTTGACCATCTCTTTAAGCCCTTCGTTCTTAAGGATTTTCTGTCTCTGGGAATAGATAAGAGTTCTTTGCTCGTTCATTACTTTATCATAATCAAGGAGGTTCTTGCGGATATCAAAATTGTGTGCCTCCATCCGCTTCTGTGCCTTTTCAATGGCACTGGAGACCATACGGCTTTCTATGGGCTGGCCCTCAGACATCCCTAATTTCAGTAATAATTGCGAGACCCAGGGAGGAGCAAAGAGCCGAAGGAGATGGTCTGACATAGAAAGGATAAACTGGGACGAGCCGGGGTCGCCCTGACGACCGGCACGACCACGTAACTGGTTGTCTATCCGCCGTGCCTCGTGTCGTTCTGTGCCGAGAATATGCAATCCACCTAACTTGGCGACACCATCACCTAAAACAATATCAGTCCCGCGTCCTGCCATATTGGTGGCGATAGTTACCGCGCTGTGCTGACCGGCTTTGGCAATAATCTGTGCCTCTCTTTCGTGGTGCTTGGCATTGAGGACCTCGTGTTTGATACCGCGTCGCTTGAGCCGCTCGCTTATCCTTTCAGAATTCTCAATTGAGGTCGTGCCGACCAGATTCGGCCGACCGGTCTGGTTCACCCGCACTATCTCCTCTTCTATCGCATTAAACTTCTCTTCTTCGGTTCTAAAGACCATATCAGGAGAAGTATAACGAATAAGTGTTCTATTGGTCGGGATGGTTACAACTTCCAATTTATAGATACTGTAAAACTCCATTGCCTCTGTCAAGGCGGTTCCGGTCATTCCTGCTAATTTCTGATACATCCTGAAGTAATTCTGCAGGGTAATGGTGGCAAGGGTCTGATTTTCTTCTTTAATCTTGATGTTCTCTTTGGCTTCAACTGCCTGATGTAGTCCATCGCTCCAGCGTCTGCCGGGCATCAGGCGACCGGTGAACTCATCTACGATTAGCACTTCGTCATCCTTGACGATATAATCTTTATCAAGACGATATAATTCTTTGGCTCTTAATGCCTGCTCAATATGATGGGGCCATTCCATATTCTTGCCGGTGTAGAAGGTGTCAACGCCGACGAGACTCTGCGCCCTTTCTATACCTGCTTCAGTAAGGATGACCGAATGTTCCTTTTCCTTAACCGTGTAATCAATACCCTTCTTTAACTGTTTGGTAATCCTTTCGGCGATATAATACTTATTGGTGGACTCTTCAGCAGGACCTGAGATAATCAGGGGCGTCCTTGCTTCATCAATCAGGATACTGTCAACCTCATCCACAATAGCGTAAGAATATCCGCGCTGAGCCTGGTCTTCCAAACGAATCTTCATATTATCTCGTAGATAATCAAATCCGAATTCGTTATTGGTGCCATAGACAATATCGCAGTTATAAGCAATCTTGCGTTCGGCATTATCCATCTGGTTCTGAATCACACCTACTGTTAGTCCGAGCAGTTCGTAGATAGGACCCATCCATTCACGGTCTCGTCGGGCTAAATAATCGTTGACGGTAATGATATGGACGGGTTTGCCGGTGAGTGCATTAAGATATGCGGGTAGGGTGGCGACTAATGTTTTACCTTCACCGGTAGCCATCTCTGCGATTTTGCCCTGATGAAGGACCATACCGCCGATGAGTTGCACATCAAAGTGTCGCATCTTGGTGGTGCGTCTGCTTGCCTCGCGCACCAGAGCAAACGCCTCTGGCAGGACATCATCCAGAGACCAGCCCTCTTTAAGGCGCTGACGAAACTCCTCGGTCTTTTGACGTAATTGCTCATCGCTTAACCCGAGCAGGAGATTTTCCTGTTCATTTGTTCTGTTCACCAGGCGGAAGAACGATTTCACCAGCCGCTCATTGCGAGACGGAAAAAGTTTTCGGATGATACTAAACATAACATCAATAAAACACGGAATAATTGCTTTTGCGAGTATTTTACTTTCTAATTATCCTGTCGTCAAGAAAAAGTAGCCGATGGTTTTCCCATTAGCCGTAGCCATCCTACGCTGTTCCGAAGCTACGGAGTGGCGAAGGACAGCCCCCCGACCCCGCCCGTACGGGCGGGGCGGGGGACTAAACGGTTATCGCTTTAGAGCCAGTTAGACCCCAGAAGTTTACCCTGTCCTTCACAGGATGGTGGCTACCAAGCATAGCGAAGGGTTACTGGCTCTTATCCCGCCTTTTGGCGGGGCTCAGGGCTTTTAGCCCCTCGCTCTCTCCATCCACTATATTAAGTCCTGAGATGGCGAAATATGATATGGGTATCTCTGATTTTGGCGTAAAAAGTTCAGATTTGACTTGATAGTATAGAAAAGTATATAAGGGTTCTAACACACCCCCTACCCCCTCTCAAGAGGGGAGTTTTAAGTCCCCTCTAACAAGAGGGGATTAAGGGGTGTGTGGTCTCCGCCGAAGGCGGATTTTCCTTGACACCGTTAGAAATGTTAGGTATGATTAAAACTAATAAATTACTCTACATTTAGATATAAACAGAATAGGAGGTTAACCGATATGCCGAGTAAAACCAGTCAAGTGCATATTCCAGGTCAGCCCTGGACCCGTGACCAGGTTATTTACGCCCTTAAACAAAGGGTTCGTCAGAAGTTGTCATTGAGCGCGAGGGTGGTGGAAAAGGAATTCTCGGGTTTGGTTCGGGCAGCGCGGCAGATATTTGGCTCCTTCCCCAAGGCCCGCCGGGCGACTAAAATTAAGCCCAAGCAATTCCGCCTGCGCCGGGTGGAAAGGGTGTGGACACAAAGAAAAACTATTGCAGCCCTGCGTAAATGGTACCGACAACACCGGACTACTCCACCAAGTCCTTCTTCGCAAGGGTATCGTCGCCTGCAGAGACTCCGCTACCACGCCCAGAAATATTTTCCGAATACGAATACCCTCAGGCGAAAACTCGGTCTTCCCCGAGTACATTATTGGTCACCGGATTTGGTAATAAAACGCCTCCGGCTACGGATAGAACGTGGTCAGAGAATGAATCCGAAGACACTCCGGAAGAAAGTTCGCCGACTGTATCAGGCGGCGCGGGCACAATTCGGTAGTTACCGGGCCGCTTGCGGGAAGTCGGGGGTGGAATTCGGCGGACACCTGCCTGCCCCGAATCCCGAATTTGGAGCGGTGACTCTTAGGGAGGCATTTTGGAAAAAGTAATCCTTGTAAGCAAGCAAAATAGCCATATAGGAGGCGAGGTGTGTGTCACCTGTCACATTTATGAGTTTATTTGGACGAGTTTTTCAATATCTGCGCCGGTCACCAGCGGGTTATTGGATAAAGGGCGCGGTCAGGAAAACCAAATTATTGAGTCCTTTATTCAAGCTGGCCATTCAGCAGGCAATGGACTATCAATACCCGCGCAGTTTTAATATAGAACCGACCAGCCATTGCAATCTTAAATGTGTAATGTGCCCCCGTCAACGGCCTCACAAAAAAGACGGCTATATGAAAATGGATTTATTTCGCAAGATTGTAGATGAAACGTTGGGTTACGGCCCGCGCAGTATCGTGCTTTATAAAGACGGTGAACCATTACTCCATCCTGAAATAATTGAAATGGTGCGGTATATTAAACAGGTTAATCCGGCTCATAATATCCTTATCAGCACTAACGGATTATTACTTACGGAAAAACTCAGCCAGGCCTTAATACAGAACAGATTAGACCAATTGCATTTTAGCATCGGTGCGGTAATACCGGAGACATATAACAAAATACGGGGCGGGAAGTTACAACAATTAGAAGATAATATCAGGCGACTGATAGAAATTAAACGAGTAGAACGCGCCAAGATTCCGTATCTAAGCGCTCAGATTATTAATATGCCGGAAACGCAAGGCGAGATAATGCAATTTCGTAATAAATGGACCAATCTGGGGGTGCGGGTAATTGTTCAGGAATTGCGGCATTGGGCCGGCGGATTAGAAGACAAAATACCTGTGGCGTATGGTTCTAAAGCCAGGCATCCCTGTCATGCACTCTGGTTTGCGCCGTCCGTTAACTGGGACGGTTTGGTTTCTATGTGCTGTTTTGATTGGGATGAACAGGGGATAATTGGTGATATGAACACCCAAACATTGGCTGAGATTTGGCAGTCAGAATTATTGCAAAAATATCGTAAGTTGCATCTGGCCGGTGAGTATGCATCTATTCCTTTATGCGCTAATTGCGACCATTATTTGGATTATCCTGACCTGTGGTTTTCATGGCAGAAAACAGGATCAGATTCTAAATACAGGGGGCACAGGGGGAGTGTCCCCCACAAGATATAGGACTTTAACGGGCTTGCCTATCGGAAGAGTAAGACGCAAAAGCCCCCGATTTTATGGGGGACTCCCCCGACCCCCCCTCGCACGTATCTACTAACTCTACAACAGTTATCCTGTTTCCAATATCCTCTCTCCCTCGACCCAGAAGGGTCTTGGTAGCCACCATCCCGTTGGTAGCCACCATCCCGTGAGGGAGAGGGACGGGACGAGAACCCTGAAGGGCAAAGCCACCCCGCCCACAAGGGCGAGGCTCGTCCCAAAGGGCGGCAAGACACCAAGAATAAATCAGTCCTTGTTCTTTGTCCCTCTGACGGGATAAATGCTTTAGTGTCTTGGTGGTTAATCTTAATATGTTTTCCTAATACTATCAAGAGAAATATTAAACTTCTCCTATTTCAAATCCTTTCAATTAACCCGCATTATTTCCCCCGTACATCTTGCCCGTATGGGGGCGAGCATAACGGTCATTATTCACCCCGAATGCCATCAGGATGAATAATTCGGGTTATAGGATATTTGCTACGCCCTGACGATACGTTCAGGATAACCCCTTACATTTTTAGTGGCATTCCGCGTGTCAATTACCAAAGAACTATTCTGCACAATCCATTGGTAATCATAAGCAGTATGGTCTGTAGAGATGACCACCACATCCTGTTTTTTAAGCATCTTAACCGAGAGCGGAGTTGATTTCAGCGGCGAGAATTTATAGTGCCTGAGTTTCGGCAAGGACGGGATAAAGGGGTCGTTGTAGGTAACCCTTGCTCCCTCCTTAAGAAAGAGCTCCATTAACTTCAAAGAGGGCGATTCCCTGATATCATCTACATCCTTTTTATAAGCCATTCCTAAAATTACTATCCGGGCACCTTTCAGGAGCTTTTGTCTTTCGTTCAATGCAGACATTGTTTTAGACACAACATAATAAGGCATAGAGATATTTATCTCTCCAGATAGTTCTATAAAACGGGTGACCATTTCATACTGTCGTGCCTTCCAGGAGAGATAAAACGGGTCTATCGGGATACAATGACCGCCTAAGCCGGGACCGGGATAAAAACTCTGAAATCCAAATGGCTTGGTTGATGCGGACTCTATGACCTCCCAGATATTGATTCCCATACGGTCAAAGAGCATCTTGAGTTCATTAACAAGAGCGATATTCACACAGCGGTAAATATTTTCCAGTAGTTTAGATGACTCGGCAACACGGGCAGATGAAACTCGGACTACCCTTAAGACGACCTGTTCATATAAAAGGACTGCAACATCTGTGCTGATGCGGTTCACCCCGCCGACGACTTTGGGTATCTTTTCTGTGGAATATTTAGGATTGCCGGGGTCTTCGCGCTCTGGCGAAAACGCCAGATAGAAATCCTTCCCACACTTCAAGCCGGTCTCCTCCAGGATAGGTTTTACCACTTCATCAGTAGTGCCCGGATATGTGGTGCTTTCAAGGACGACCAGTTGTCCTTTTCTGAGATTCTGACGGATACTCCTTGCGGTGTTCACAATATAAGACAAGTCCGGCTCTCGCATAACAGTCAAGGGAGTTGGCACGCAAATAATTATGGCGTCCATCTGTTTCAGGTTGCTGAAATGCTCTGTTGCCCGGAAATGGTATTTTACACACATCTCCCGGATAACAGATGAAGGAATATGTTTTATATAGGAGCGGTTATTGTTCAATGAGAGAACCTTTTGTTTATCTATATCAAAACCTGTAACCGCGAAACCCTTAAAAGAAAAGACCTTTGATAGAGGAAGCCCGACATAGCCCATTCCGATAATACCAACCTTTGCCCGATGCGATTTTATAAGTTCAACAATTTTCATATTACATTCTCCGTAATTATTTAGCCGTCTGTCATCCCGAACGCTTTCGGGAGATCCGTCCTAGCAACGGACGGGCGTAGGCCCGCCTCTGGCGGAAAAAATTCCCCCCGTACGGGGGGCGAGGGGGTTGTTATCCCTCACCTCTCTGTCCCGAAAGCCTTCGGGAGAGGGACGGGATCCCGTCAGAGGGACACAGATTATTTGTATTATTCGTGTTTAGTATTTATCTGTGCCTTAATCTGTGTCCTTCGTTCCTCTGGATAAATAATCTGTGGCTTCTCGTTGCATAAACACGGTAATCCACCTCCTCAAAGAGGTTGTCTTCGGATTGGATATGGTTTAGCCATCCTTCTGGGTCAATTCTGCCTTGTTTTATCTGTTCATACAGTCGGTTAAAACGGTCTATGTGAGTCTTGAATCTGTTATGAGCATAGCACTCGGAATGGCTGGTGGTGAGCAGGAAGGCCCAGTCACTGCTCTGCGCCAGCAATAATTCTCTCGCCATCTGGTTTAATGCCTTTTCTCTGAGTGATAACTGGTGAAATCCCCCTATTTCCCCCCGTACGGGGGGATTAAGGGGGATTTTTTTGCCATTATAATATTTACAAGCCAGTTCTATCATTCGTGCCTCTGCCTTATGCAGATGCCGATAAAACCAATCGTTTTTACCATTGAGCCAGACCTCACAATATCCGCGGTCGCCCCAGGTGGAAAACGATGGCAGAGAGACCTGTAGGCGATGATGTTTCTTAAGATAGTCAGACGGCGTAATCAGTTTGAGCCCCTGCACATGGTTAATTCTTCTGATAACTGCCTGAAGAAATTCAGGTCCTTCAAACCACCAATGTCCAAAGAGTTCGGCATCATAAGGTGCGATAATAATTGGGAATTTGTCCTCCATAGACGGATCCGCCTTTGGCGGACCGGGAAGGTGTTCTATCTGTTTCTGACGGTCAAAGACAAAATGAGCAGCGTGGCTCTTGACCTTTGATAGAGCTGAGTCTCGCTTATATGGCTGTTTGAGATGAAGCGGGACATCACCGGTAATACGGTAATATTTTATTCCCACATTCCTGCGAACACCATCAGAATGCAGATAGGGACGAATATAATGATAAGGCGCATCATAGCCGAGGTCGCGGTAGAACTCGCGATAATCCGCATCACCCGGATAACCTTCTTCAGCGCTCCAGACCTGGCGCGAGGTTTCAGGGTCTCTGGCAAAGGCAGCCACCTTGCTCTTCCCACAGGATACAGGAAGATAATTATCCATAATCGGTGCAGGTCTGCCATTAGTCAGACCATGCGTATCAATAATAAAATATTTAATTCCTGCCTCGGCTAATATCTCTTCAATGCCGGGATAATATCCGCATTCGGGCAACCAGAATCCTGATGGCTTTTTAGTAAAGTATTTCTGGTAGTTCTTGACCGCAACCATTACCTGTGCCCTGACCGACTCTTTATTCAGCATTAGCGGCAAAAACCCGTGCGTTGTCGCACAAGTAATTATTTCTATAAGTCCGAGTTCCTGAAAATGAGCAAACGCCTTCACCAGATTACCCTGATAACGATAATATAACGCATTAAACCTCCTGAAACGCTCATAATACATCCCTGCAGTCTCGTAGAATAAACCATCTCTACGAGTATTGACGAGTTCCTTTTCTGACAACTCTATCAATTGTTTTAGATGATTAGAGTAACGATTTTTCAGGAATTCGTCAGAGAACATCTCACAGAGCGTAGGAGAGAGCGATATGGTCAATCGGAAGGGAATATCCTCCTTATGGAGACGCTCAAAGGCATCTATTAAAGGCAGATATGTCTCTGTAATCGCCTCAAAGAGCCAGTCTTCTTCCATAAAATCCGGGAAATGCGGATGTCGTATGTAAGGCAGATGAGCGTGTAAAATAATAGATAAATAGCCGTTTAACATATAGGTTCGCTTTGTTTATCCTGCCGCCTGTGGCGAGCCTCCCGCCATTAGGGCGAGGTTCGCCTGCGGGCGACGCCCATCGGGGCGGGAGGAACGAAGGACTCACTACAAGTAAAGAAAGACTATTACTAAATTTGAAGAGTTTATACAAGAAAATTCGTAATTTCTGCCTGCTCATTCAGGCAGTCTTATTATCCCAATGGGATAGATGAGCCCATATCCGTCATTTAGGACGCAGATTTTCGCAGATAATTTCTATAAGGAGA
>JASEHY010000309.1 GCA_030018555.1 Planctomycetota bacterium | reverse complement strand
ATCTTGCTCTCTCCAAGTATTGCTGTAATAACATCTTTTTCTGAAAAACCTTCCTCTATCATATGCTTAACAGCATGAATTTTTATACGATAACGACTATCACCAACAAGTTTCTTGATTTTGGCAAGCAGATCTTTGTTCATCTCTAAAAGCGTTTGGTTTTGGAAGTGGCCTTTCGAAACCGGGGTCGGGCCAAGCTATCTGCTTGATTATTCTGGATTAAAGTTCCAAAAATAGGTGTTTTTAAGCCCTATATCTTCGTTTTTGACCCCAAAATGCTCTCCATAAGGCGCTGAGGGCTCTCGAAGCTGATAGCTGTCTCCTGACCCCTTGGCCTTTCTGCCTTTGGCAAGAGCGCCGAGAGCAGACTTTACATGCTCAACGAACCCTTTACTGCCAACAGCAATACCCTTCGTCCATTTGTCGTCACGGATGTTATTTCCGTTGCCCAAATACTTCTCCACCCAGCCCTGGCGATATCGCTTTAGCAGATCGTAGGATTCAGCGCCAGCCATGCAGAATGTTT
>JASEHY010000308.1 GCA_030018555.1 Planctomycetota bacterium | reverse complement strand
AGTAAGGACAGGGGTAGGATGGGGTGGGGGGGGGGATAGGGTGAGGTGGGGGGGGGGATAGGTAGGAGGGTGGTGTGCTAAGTTGACCAGTTTTGACTAATTTTGACTAGTTTGTCTTGACTTTTGGGGTCAAACAATATTATTCCTTGCCCCCGCCCAGCAGGGCGTAATGGCAGTAACTTAAGATAGACCAGCATAGCTAACCTCCACTAATAACTTTCCTTTCGGTAATCCGCTTTTTCTTTTCTTATCTCGTGGATAATAACGATTGGGTCGCTTAATTATTTTAAATTGCCTTATCTCTTCTATCATCCGCTGGTACATATATGGCCAACTATAGACTGAAGTTTGCATCATTATAAACACCGTATCCATTACTTTCTCTAATGTTTTCTTATAACTTAAATCTGTTCCATTCAACCCTTCTGGCTCAGCTGCTTCCAGCATCACTAACCGGACCAAATTTCCTAAGGTTATTCGGGTGCTTATCTCCTTAAATATTCCATCTTTACTTAATGATCTTAAATTTCCTATCTCCAGCATA
>JASEHY010000307.1 GCA_030018555.1 Planctomycetota bacterium | reverse complement strand
CCTGTAAGGACGGGAGGCGTATGCTCTGACGGATACGGGATATAATATCCTTTCGGGAGGGCAATATATATGAGAAAAATAGCGGTTCTGATAGGTCTTCTGACAATGCTTTCGCTGTCTGGATGCAGTTTCTTTGACCACGGCTCGGACAGCGATAAGCCGTCCAAAGGTAAATTAGGCGCATTCAAGAGCAGTTCACGCGGTGATGAGAAAAAAGTTGCAGAGGAGCCCCAGCCCAAACATAAGCCCAAGCCAGACCACGACAGCAGGGTCGGTTCGCCTTCGCATCCGGGCAGACATAAGGGATGGGAGAGAGAGAACCCTATGACACCTATGACGACGATGATGACAGCGGCTGGTTTGACCTTTCCCTGGATTTTGGTTTTATCTTCACAGACCGGGTCAGATATCTGGATTATCCTTATCAGTACAATAACCCTTCATATATGCAGGGCATTGGCATCGGTCCCTATAAATCATTGGCAGGAACCCTTAAGACATATTTTGAGGCTGTTGATAAAGTGCCTAAAATGTCATTGCGAGCGATAGCGAAGCAATC
>JASEHY010000306.1 GCA_030018555.1 Planctomycetota bacterium | reverse complement strand
GTTTGCTTAATAATATCATCCCCAGTTATCTGATTAGTAGCCGAATTAATGGGAATCTGTCCTGAAAGGAAAAGCCAGCCATCTACCAGAATTGCCTGTGAATATGGACCAATTGCGGCCGGGGCACCTGTAGTTTCTATAATCTTTTTATCTATCATATTTTTTGTCCCATATACGCCATATTAAACCACAGATAAACACAGATGGACACAGAACTGTTTTTAGGATAAGGGGTTAAATAATAGGAACAAGTTTTTGCCTTTTCACCCGTTGGGCGAAGAAACAAATATTTATAACCCATTATAAATTCAGTGTTTATCCGTGTTCATCTGTGGTTAAATGACGGATCCCGGATATAAGTGCCATTCGGGACAAGTTATTTATAAGGAAGCCATGAGAACAGGAATAGGAATCGTGGTTTCCTGGTCTCCTTATAAAAGGAAATTCCTATACCATTAAATTATCTGCTTGTTTTACTTGACATAAACCAATAAATAATAAACAATCAAGTTTTATTAGCATTATTAATTAGGAGGATGAGTTATGCCGATGACTGGTCTTGATA
>JASEHY010000305.1 GCA_030018555.1 Planctomycetota bacterium | reverse complement strand
CACCGATAACGATGATTTTGAAAGACATAGCGTTAACTCCTTGATAGTTTCACTTGACCTTCTTATATATCTTCTGCCGCTCATCCATTGCCTCATAGCACCCCTCATACGGCGTGAATTTGATTGACTCTTTCGTGCCAAGACAGAGGATGCCAAAGTGAATCAGGCTGTCGTATAACAATTTATGTACCTGCTCGTGAAGTTGTTGGTTGAAATATATCATGACATTGCGGCACAGAATCACATTAAACTCGTTAAACGAGGCGTCTGTGACTAAATTATGGTGTGCCCAGACGATATGTTTCTGTAAGGATTTATTAAAAATAGCGTGTTCATACTTAGCCGTGTAGTATTGCGAAAAAGAAGAAAGTCCGCCTGCCTTTTGATAATTGGTCGTATAGTTCTTCATCAGGTGAATTGGATAAATACCTTCTTTTGCCACTTTTAGTGCCTCCTCGCTCATATCTGTGGCATAGATTTTAACCCGTTGGTCTATCCCTTCCTCTTGTAAGAGTATGGCTAAGGAATATACCTCCTCACCCGTAGCCGACCCAGCCACCCAGATACGGATAGAGGGATAGGTTTTGAGCCAGG
>JASEHY010000304.1 GCA_030018555.1 Planctomycetota bacterium | reverse complement strand
ATCCCTCTGACGGGATCCCGTGAGGGACGGGGCGACCGTTTGAGCGTCGGATCCGTCCTAGCAACGGACGGGCGTAGGCCCGCCTTGGTAGCCACCATCCCGCGAGGGACTGGCGGAGACATTCCTATTGAATATCGTTCACCTAATGAAGTGACGCATATCGGCAAAACTCCTATCGCACCAGTCCATACCGCTGTTTATAACCCTGCTTTTGATGTGACACCGGCTAAATACATAACCGGTTTCATTACTGAAAGAGGGATAATCAGCCCAGGGTCTATAATCCGGCATTTTTAGAGCCAGTTAGTGGCGCTAACGGCGTCCCGTCTTGGCGGGACTCTTATCCCGCCTGTCCCGAATTTATTTCTGGGATAGTATTTACCACGATTATTCATAAACACTTTACCCTATGGTCAAAGTGTTAAATTTAAGGTAATCGCCCGCTCCGCCTCGGCGGAGACGAGGCGAGGGATAACCCGCCGTAAGCCTCTCGGTCAGATAAAATTTGACCTGCGAGGCTAACGGACATAATTCATCCCGAATGCTTTCGGGATGGACGAGAACCAGAACGGGTAAACCACAGATACACGTTCATCCCGTTAGAAGTGGG
>JASEHY010000303.1 GCA_030018555.1 Planctomycetota bacterium | reverse complement strand
GCTACGGTTTTATGTGGTTGTGGTATTGCCTTTTTCCTTCGTGCTATTAGAGCCGCATCACAGGGCGGGATTGAGGTGGGCTTTCATTCCAATGATGCTATTCTTTTAGCGGCACAAACAGCTAAAGGCGCCTCTTCGCTACTCCTTGACTCTGACTACCATCCAGAAATGGAAATTGATAAAGTAACTACTCCGAAAGGTTGCACCATTGCCGGACTAAATGAAATGGAACATCAGGGGTTCAGTTCCGCACTTATCAAAGGGATTACTGTTTCAACTGAAAAAGCCAACAGTCTCTATCAGAATAATTCCGCCAGAGGCGCCCCTATCCCTCTGACGGGATCCCGTGAGGGACGGGCGACCGTTTGAGCGTCGGATCTGTCTCTGGCACAGGGTAGCCAGTCGCCAGAGGCGACCCTGATGTTAGTCCACAGACCCGCCTCAGGCGGGAAGAAGACTGCTTCCGACAACATTAGACATCTGGTCAGGCATCATTTTTCCTGAGAGAGATAAACATCAATGACCCTGCCTTCAAAGACTTCCAGTATCTTTTTTACCTTTTCGTCCTGCATCATCGTTTCTTTGAGTCGTTTCTTCTCTGTTGTCGCCTCTGGCGAACCTCCCGCCCC
>JASEHY010000302.1 GCA_030018555.1 Planctomycetota bacterium | reverse complement strand
CGCCCAACAGCCCTCGGCCTGAAAATACGGTTAAATAACTGCTCTAATTTCTTAATAAATCCTTCACTCCCAAGCGGACGACCCGTTGTCTCGTGCTTGCGTAATAAGTTTATTTCATCTTCCGATGGCTTATTCTCTAAAAACGTCTTCCAATCTTCCGCTATTTCTAATAACGGCTTTACTGTTACTAATTTATCATCCTTGGCTTTCAGATGGGCGTTAGCGATTGACCATTCATATTCTTCCGGTTTCTGGACTAATCCAGCCCGAACCGGATTTAACTCTATGTATCGGGCGGCTACATATAAATACTGCTCGTCCATCGGAAACGAGGCGAATCGTCCCTGCCAGAGATAGCCGCGCCATTTTTCCCTGAAGTTTATCCTTCTGGTATATCGCTTATGGGCTTCTCCAATACCCTGGGCTAAACTGTCTTCTGACTGCGGTAATGCTATCAAATGCACATGGTTGGGCATCAGACAGTAAGCCCAGATTTCCACGTCGGATTTCCGGCACCATTCAGCCATCAATTCCAGATAAGCATCGTAATCATCATCCCGGAAAAACACCTGTTGTCTGCGGTTACCTCGTTGCGTTATGTGATGCGGAATACCCGGAATAACAACTCTGGCTAATCGTGCCATAGTGTTATTATTTTAACTTATTAGCAATCTGATTGCAAGAAATTAGTATGTGTCCCCAGATTA
>JASEHY010000301.1 GCA_030018555.1 Planctomycetota bacterium | reverse complement strand
CAACGTTTTTGTTGGGGTTTAAACCGACTGGCTCTCAAGATCCTTACGGCTTAAGACGACAGGCATTCGGGATAATCAAAATAATTATGGACAGGAAAATTATTCTCTCCTTGAATAATATATGGAATAAATCTGTAGGATTGCTCATTGACTCGGTTCGTCCTTTTGCTCAAGAAATAGCAACACTGCCTGATGAATGGGTTCAGGAATTCTGGAAGGCGGTTGCTAAAACCCATCAGACATTGGATAAATGCCGCAAGGAAATTAGAGATGAACTAAATAAATTTATAGAGATAAGACTGCATCAGATGTTGATAGAACAAGAAAATATCAGTCCTGATATTTTTAATGCGGTTTTGCATACTGATGACGGTATTGATAATGTCCTTTTATTCAAATCAAAGGTAGAGACTCTCGTAAAACTCTCTCAAGAACCACCAATCTGGGATAAATTAGTTGAACTGGGGGAGCGAACTTATAATATCAGTAGAGGATTAAATGTGGAAGGTGAAATTAAGGAAAAACTATTGCAACAACGAGAAGAACAGGAACTATATCGTCTCTATCAGGAAAATAAAGATGAGATTGAGAAGTTAATAAATGAAGAACAATACGAGAAAGTTTCTCGTCGGTATTGTGAGGTGTTTGCCACACCCGCCCATATCTTCTTTGAAAAGGTGTTTGTAAATGTAGAAGAAGATGCTCTCAGGAATAATCGTTTGCTTCTGAATAAGAAGATAAACCAATTGTATTCCCAGAGGGTTGCAGACCTTTCCAGAATCCCGCGTAAGAAAACCCAGTAACTTCTGCCACCCTTCGCTTATGCTCAGGGTAAACTCCGGCACAAAGACACTAACCCAGATTATTCATACAATACTCAAAATGATGACAAAGTGTTTTAGATGT
>JASEHY010000300.1 GCA_030018555.1 Planctomycetota bacterium | reverse complement strand
CGATTAAATTTAATGCAGTTCTGTTTGCACCTTATTCTGATAAACCAGTATCTAAGCCCGTGTCTAATTGGGTAAAAGGATGCAAGAAAAGCCGTGAGAAGACATATAAGAAACTGAAAAGGGTCGTCAGGACAAAGAAGGATTTTTACAAGAAAATCGGCCAATCTATCCTGAAAGCCGCAGATACCTGCTTTATGCGGGGTAAGAAAACAACCCTTGAGGAAGTGAGGGAAAAAACCAGGGATAGTGTTCGCCGGGCACCCAAGAAGTATTTTAGGGGACGAGAAATAGGATATCAGAAGAAGACCTTTAATAAAAAGATTGAGCGGTTAGGTAAAGAGAGGTACGCCGAGAGTTTGATGAAAACTGGGAGACCATTAGATGGATATAAAACAGGCAGGGGAAAGATGATAAAGGGGTTGCCTTCTTTGGGAATGATGGCCCTGACCGGTGACAAGGAGTTATTAAAATACTTAAAGAAAGAGGATAAGATTGACCCCGTTAGAGATAGGTCGTCCCAAAGGGACGACCGTAAATCCGCAACCCCAACCTCTGTTTTAGTCGGTGATAAAACTAAAGAGAAGGTATCGGATAGAGCGAGTTGTATCTCTAACGGGGTTGAAGGGGAATTGGTCTGTGCGGTTGATAAAGTCAAGGGGTTCAGGAAACTTCTGAGAAACAAACTTGTTTACTCAGGTGCCTGGATTCTTAAGACAAATTATAAGGAGAAGATAATCAGGATGATGAATGAGCGAATCAATAAATTAGTGGACGGGTGGCGTGCTGAAGGGATTGCTCCCTTTAGCCCGGATGGTGATTCTCATATCAATTTCAGGATGGTAGAGACACCAGACCCATCCCGCCAAGGCGGGACTGATAAGAAAATTAAACGACTTGTTCTTGACATTCAGGTTGCTACTTTATAGTTTGAGACTGTTGACAAACCCCCTTTTGTCATTGCGAGAGCCGATTTATCGGCTCGT
>JASEHY010000002.1 GCA_030018555.1 Planctomycetota bacterium | reverse complement strand
TAACGGGCAGACTTATAGGGAAATAGCCAATGTTTTAAGAACAACAGAAAACACTATAAAATCGCGGATATTCAGAGCCAAGTCTCGTTTATTTGAAATGCTGAAGCCATATATGGATTAACTGAACTTTTGTGAAATGTGGGACGATGCGTCCCAGCAGTGTCATTGCCCGCTCCGCCGAAGCGGAAGCGAGGCGAGCGAGGAGCGGAGCGACGAAGCAATCCCATATTTACCGCATAAACATTAAGATTGCCACGGTCGCCTTTGGCGACCTCGCAATGACAAAAAGGGTGTTTTATGCGTTTTCGCGCAAGAGTTCAGGATTAAGATTATGTATAACTGTGAGCGGGTACAATTAGAATTAGATTCATACCTGAGAGACCATCTCAATGGTGATGAGATGTTAATTGTTACCGAGCATCTGCAGACCTGTTCGGGATGTAAGGAATCCTTTTCCCGTATCAAAAAACTATCGCCACTTCTCCTGAAATGGTCTAATGTAGAGCCAGCACCTGATTTTGTTTCTAAGACTAATCAGAAGATTGATGAGTTAATAGCCACTTCTGAGAGAGAAACACCTTTCTATTTATTCTTCCGACGCTTCAGATATGATATCGCATCAGCCGTGGCAGTATTTTTATTGACTGTTATCGTCTGGTTTGTTATCCGAGCCCCGGATAAAGCAGCCAACCGGATTGTTCTCACCGAAGGGACGATATTTGTCCAGCGGGGAGATAACACGGATTCCTTTGCCATAAAAGGTCCTTACTATGTAGATAAGCAGGACTTAATAAGAACAGAAAACCAAAAGGCACAGATTGTATTGGCAGATAAGACCAGCATTGAGATGGATAGAAAGACCGCTCTACATCTGGTGTTCCCGTACGCACAGGAAAATAGCCGTGGCACTATTTCACTTGAGTATGGAGTGGTATATCTAAAAGCCACTCCCCAGCAGAAGCCATTGTTCATCAAGACCATCGCAGGTAATATCAAGGTTATCGGCACCCGGCTTAAAGTTAGCCATCTAAAATATCCATCCCTACCAGAAATTAGAGACAGAAAAGGTGGTGGATGGGTGAGTGATACCTCTAATAAAGAGGGCAGAATTGAGGTTACTACAATAGCACTTGAGGAAGGAATGGCGGAGGTTCAATGGAAAAACTATTCTTACCAGATAAAACCTGATGATAAGGTTGCTTTTAGTGTCAGCATAAAACCGACCAGCTTTACCTTCCCGCTCCGCCGAAGCGCCCGCCTCGCCGAGCGAGAGCGAGGCTGGGGAAGCGAGGCGAGTGATACTGCTAATGAGACCTCTCGTCTTTTAGAAATAGCCGGGCAATCCCTTGAAGATGGCGATTTTGATAATGCTATTGTAGCCGAGGCAATCTTAACAAGCCAGGGAGAAAAAATCGTTCCATATTTAATAATTTTTCTCAAGAGCACTCCTGTAAGAAAACACAGCGCATTATATATCAGTCGGCTTTTAAGTCGGTTTGGCACAGAGGAATTATATCCGACCTTAAAGGACATCATCAAATCGCAAGATTATTATATAGGCAACCGCTATGCTGCCGCATCAAGTTTGGTCGGGATTAACCCCGAGAGCGGAAATAAGACCTTATTGGATTTATCCTCCCTCGGAAGGACAGAACAGATTGATACTGAGAAAATATGCCTTCTTACTTTGAGCGTTCAGAAAGCATTATCTCGCGAAACAGTTCAACCATTGATAAATCATCTCGTCAGTATTATCAAAAAGGATGAGAAGCGAAACGAACTTCTTCTGGATACTGCTATAGAAACCCTATCCGGGATTAGTAGTCCATCAGCATTACCCATTCTTCATTCTCTCCTCAATAATGAATCTGATTACAGAATAATAATAGCGGCGAGTTATTCAATAGTTCGTATAGAAGGGGAAAAAGCGTATTCTTTACTCTCGGAACGACTTTATAACCTTGCGGAGAGTCAGGACGAAATGACAAAATTGTTTGCTCTGAAGACCCTCGCAGATATGGAAACACCACAGGTTCAAGACAAATTAATAAAGCAACTGCTCTCTATTGGATTATCAAGCAAGGATTTTTCTGTCAAATCAGAGGGCTTATATATATTAGCAGGACTAGAAAAAGTTCAGTCTTTTGAATCATTTAGAAATATCATTGACCTTAAAAATCCTGATATTATTCTGCAGGCAATACAGCAGGTTTATCGCATTATCTCAGATGATGAGAGTGCCAGTTCTTTTGCGATGGAACTTCTTGTGTATGCTTATCGGGATTTGGTCAACCGCTGGAAAATCAATCCGCTGGAGGAGAGCAATCTTAAAGAATTAGCCGACCGGATTATCGTATTACTTGAAGGAATACGAAATCAACGCTGTCGGGTGTTTGTTAGAACGCTCTTAAATGATAACGACAGGATTCTTGTTTCCTGCTTTCTTAAAATAATCGCTAATATCGGCGAGAAAAAAGACATCTATATTCTTAAAAATATGCTTGAGACTACTAAGGACAAAGTCCTGCGTCAGGAAATAATGTTCGCACTTCAGACCCTGAAAACACTCCTTAGTTTTACGGACGAGTAAGGGCACAACCAGTTTCGTCCGTATCGGCGACCTTCTTTCAGTTTAGCAGAGCGGTCAGAGTTTTATATCACCGCTATATTGTAATAAGATACCGAACTACCTGCAATGTCAACCCGGCATAAATAGCCGCACCAATATCATCCCAGACAATACCTCCTCTAATCTTTTCCAGTCGTCTTAAAGGGGGAGGTTTGACAATATCAAAGAACCGAAAGGCAATAAAACCGTAGATTATCCAGTTAATCTGTGGAGGCAGAAATAGAATCGTGCCAAAGAATCCTGCCCACTCGTCAATAATAAAAGAAGGAGGGTCATCGTTACCCAAATAACTCTGTGCCAACGGTTCAGTAAGGTAACTTACAATGGTAAAAATAACAAATAGAATCAAACAGAAATAAATATGCAATTCGCTACCTACAGTAAAATATACCAGAAAATAAAGTAAGGTAGCACCCAGAGTCCCAAATGTTCCTTTAAGAAACGGCAAATGATGAGCATAGCCCATACTTACCAAGTATAATAATAACCTTTTTTTCATTCTCGGTCATCAATCGGTATTCATCTGTTTTCTTCTGTAATCAGTGTACTGTGCTAAGTGGTGTATAAGCAGGTATAAAGGCAATCAAGTTTATTCATCATCCTGTCCAGGAGGAAATGCTGTTTGAGTCGTTCATAACCAGATAATCCCATTTGTTTTGCCATTTCTTTATTGTTGGTTAATTTGATAATTGCGTCAGATAGTGCTTGAGGGTCAGCCGGCGGAACCAGAATACCTGTTCTGCCATTCTCTACAACATCAGGTATGCCGTTTACATTTGTCGCAATGACCGGTTTTTTCTCTGCCATCGCTTCCAATAATACAATCCCAAATGACTCATAAAGAGAAGGTAAAATCAGGGTGTCTGCTTTTTTGATTATAATTGACGGTTCTTTAGATAAGCCGAGGAACATTACATTGTCTCTAATACCAATCTGTTCGGTAAAACCTTCTAATTCATTCCTGAGTATTCCATCGCCAATAACGAGTAGTAAGACCTGGGGATAAACCCTGGCAACCAATTTAATTGTAGACAAGAGATATCTGTGCCCTTTTTCTGTGCTAAGCCGTCCGACGACCGCCAGAAGCGGATGGCGATTTTCTGGAATTACCACCTCTCTTTCTTCAGAAGTTTCTCCCCTATTTAGTTCAATCGCATTATAGACCACTTCATATTTTCGTCTGTCTCCTAATCTGATTTTAACCTGTTCTTCTTTATCGGCGTTATTCTGGGCAATAATCTTGGTGGCAAAGAGACAAGTCAGCCTGCTTAAGTAATAAAAGAGTTTCAATCTCAAGGGCTTACCAGAAACAGAGGGAATCTGCGCCGCCGATGCGAAAAGATGGCCGTGCGGCGAGTAAATAATAACCGGTACTGAACTCAACCATCCTGCCAGACATCCGATGAACCCTGCTTTAGATGTATGGCAATGCACAATATCCGGTCTGGTCTTATAGAAAAAGGCGGTCAATTTAAGCAGGGCAATCAAATCCTTAACAGGTAAAATCTCTCGGACAAGTTCAGTGAGAACCTTTATTTTAATGTCTTTTATTCTCTCTGCTCGTTCCCATAAAGAACCTTCTACGCCCGTCTCTGGACCGCTGACCAGATAGACCTCATATTTATCTTTAGGCAGATGTTGGGCGATATCCAGACATATCTTCTGTGCTCCGCCTTGAATCAAACGCGTAATTACCTGAACAACTTTTATCTTTCTCATCAGGTTTTACCCTAATGCCGTTAAGTTAAGCATATAATGTTCATAAACGCTTCAAATACGGTCATTCTGAGGAGTGGAGCGACCGAAGAATCTCAATTTATGGGTGTTTTAATGAGATTCTTCACTCCGTCCGCCTCAGGCGGACGCCGTTCAGAATGACAAAAAGCGTAAAATAAGCGTTTTTTCCTTAACTTAACGGCATTGGTTTTACCACCTAAATAGGGGTCTTAATCCTAAACGGTTTCTAATATATCGCAATGCCGGTCTCGGGTCGGCACTGTCCATAATCCCATCTTTTATATTGGAATCCAGAAGGTCATTAAAGAAATTAATCATTATCTTTAAGTTGGTCTGTTTATCAACAAAAACAGCACCTATGTCTAAGAACAGAAACCTTGTTTTTTCTCCGATTTTATATTTGAGTGTTGGTGTAATCGGTTGTTGCATTGCCATCTGACAGAGTAGATAGGGGAAATTAATACCTGAGCGGATAGCCAGAGGCAGTGAACCCCAGAACCGCGGGTTTATCTCCATCAGTTTATATTGGTTATCTCTGGTGTCTTTCTTGAACTCAACCATTGCAATACCTGTCCAGTCAAGTACTTTGAGTAATCTCATACCTTGTTCTATAAGCGTCCGGTCATAGATGCCTTCGCAGAGTGTGCTTGGTCCTCCGCTTAGAGGATATTGCCTGAGCCGTTTATGGCAGAAAAAAGCCATCGGCTTACCTTTATTCAATAATGCAGAAAATCCAAAGATATCTCCTTCAATATATTCTTGAATCAAAGGAAATGGCTTTATTTCGTGCATCTTAAGATATATTTTTTCTGCTGTGATTTTATCACTGACGATACAATAACGTTTCTGCGGTTTAAGATAGAGACCTTCGTCATCGCTTAATTTTATTACCAGGGGGAAGTTCACTCTGCAGGTTCGTCCTGAGGATGGACTCACTGTCCCTACCGAGGGAGAAGTAAGAGCGGATATTTCAGATAAGTCCGTGATAAAATATGTTTCAGGGATAGGGACTTGAATATCTTTTGCTAACTTGAGAAGTTCTGTTTTATTATTGGCTGTTCTAATCTGCTCTAACGAGTGGTAGGGCACGCGAATACCTTGTTTCTCAAAGAGGGTGCGGTTCTTGACCACCGCAAAGAGCATATTGATGGAAACAGGCAGAATGATATCGTGTCCTGTGGCATAGCGGAGCAGTTTCTCAATTGTCCGGGTACCTCTTTCTATAGGCGGGATAATAAACCGTTTACCGACATATTTAGAATCAAAACAGAGCGGGCGATGATGGGCAAACTGTTCTTGCTCAAGAGAGGAAACTTTTACGCCACTTTCGCCTAATGCTCGGACTACTGAGAGTGCAACCCGATTATTAGCGTCAGTTACTAATACTTTCATCTTAATCTGCTAATTTGAGATTGTTGACAAAGTCAAGAATCTCACCCTGAGCGGAGCGAAGGGTCTCGTAACAATAGAGATCCTTCGCCCTTACGGGCTCAGGATGAGCCCGTTGAAAGGTTTTTCAACGGTCTCAATTTGCGTCTCGGCTGCCTTAAGCACAGTATCTACAGTTATTCCCTCTAAACATCGTGGCTGGTAACAGTGGAGTTTGTAACAGGGCCAGCAATTAACTTCGTGCCGAACCATAATAAAATTGGTTTCCGGCGGATAGTTCCCTAAAGCAGGCCAGAATCCCGCACCAAAAATACCAATTGTTGGTGTTCCCATCGCCACAGCGATATGCATTGGTCCGGTATCGTTACTGATAAAGAGATGACATCGTTTTAACAGGGCGGCTAATTGTTTAACTGTCGTCCTGCCTGCGGCGATAAATGGCTTGACCTTCATCAGTGATGCCATTTTCTCTGCCAGTGCTATTTCAGAAGGGCTTCCGGTGATAACAATCCGGGCGCTATATTTTTGGGCTAAATTATCCGCAACTGTAGCAAATCGCTCTCTGGGCCAACATTTCGTGGTTGGCGAAGCCGGATTACCACCAGGATTAATACCAATTATCAAACCCGTTTGACCAGAGGTGATTTCTTCTATTAACCGCTGGCTATAAAGATGGTCGTTATCTGTGATATAGACCCCAGTATATTTATTATCAGTATCGGCTCCAACTGCTCTGACCACATCAAGAGAGCGGACAACGAGATGGCGGTGGCTAAGACCTTTGTCCGGCACTTTGATGTTAACGAAGAAGCCCTTACCATCGGTATCCAGTCCTGCTCGCAACCGGCTACGGCTTAAATAAGCCGTCAGCATAGGTCTTATTGTAGTTTTCCAACCCAGTAACAGATGAAGGTTTATAAAAAGGTCATAGCGGTTGGTGAGTAGTGTTTTAATAAACTGATACTCATGTTTTACAGATGATAATAATTGCGATAACGTTTCTCGTCGGGTATGAACATATAATCCTCTAAAGGATATGAGGTTATCCACATAAGGAGCCCCGCGGATAACTTCGGCTGCAGGTTCTTCCGCCAGCACAGTAATCCTGGCATTTGGATAGTGCGATTTTAATGCCCGTAATGCTGGGGTTGCCATTACTACATCACCGATACCGCCTAATCTCATAACCAGGATATTTCTGATGTTTGAGGCAGAAAGTAGTTTATTCACCATAGATGTGCATATTAACCCAGCTCATCTGGATGGGTTGGGTTAACGAGATAACCCCAATAGCGTTACAAAATTCTTAATGTCCTCATCAAGGTATTCAAAAGAGACCCCGACAATGAATTCTAATTCTGGCGTGCCGTTGAATAGACGCGAACCCCCTGCAAAGATTCTGAGATGATTGCCGAATTTAACCGAACCATACACTCTGACCAGAGAATATTTTAACTCCTCATCTATTTTCTCACGACGTAGGTCATTATAGGAGTCCCTGCCTTCAAGAGATAAAGAAATACCACTGACTAAACTACCAGTAACTGAATAATTATAATCTAACGCTCCACCAAATTTCCCTTCTATCAGACCCGTTCTAAAAGTTACCTTGTTATCAAGAAATTTATAAGCAATCTGAACATTTGCCTTTATAAAGGTCTGGTCTTTATTATTACGCTGTTCCTCAAACTTGATATCTCCATCTCGGTCAAGAGACAGAACAGAACCGCCCAGGATAAAATATTTACTTTCCCTCGGCTGGATTTTCATAAATATATTTGACACGCTCATAATTGATTCCGGATAATATTTCACATCAACCCCGGCAAATACTTTTGTCCTGACTGCTGATTCTATAAGTTTTATTGCGGAGTCACCAACATCAGAGACCTGTGTAGAAAGTTTCTCATCATAGATAAGTTTGCCTAAGAAACCCTTACCTGATTCAACCTCCTTAACGGTCTTTTTGAGCGATTCCACAGAATCCTTCAGGTCAATATATAGTCTATCGTCATTGATAAATTTGCCTGCGCTACCTTCGCCAGACTCTATTTTTTCTATGGTATTTTTCAGTGATTGAGAAGTTTCTTTAAGACTGGTATAAAGCTCCTCGTCGGTAAGAAGTTTTCCCAGAGTACCCTTGCCTTCGGCAGTTTCTTTAATAACCTTTATACCCTGCTCGAAAAACTCTTTAACCTCTTTTTGATTATCCTGTATAAATTTGGTAAGGGCATCAAGACCCGGCAGGACCATCTTTCCTTTAAGAGTTGCCTTCGGATGAACTGTTTGTTTGCCCGGTGTGCCGGGATTTATTCCCACAAAGTTCCCCCCCAGCATGCTTGATTCTTCCACGGTAATACGGTAATCTTCTCTTATTTCAACAGGTTCTGACAATTTCAGAAAGACTTTAATCCTATTATCAGATAGTAGTTTCAAGCGATATACTACCCCCGCAGTCATTCCGAGAACCCTCACCGTGTCACCTTTTTTCAGTCCGCCACTATCCTCAAAAACCACTTTGATGTATTGAGGAGAAGAAAAGATATTCAATTTAGAGATAGTAATGCTGACGAAAATCAACAACACAATGGCGACAATGAATAAGGCGCCCAAAACCATTTCCTTGCGGATATTGGTTTGCATAATATTAATTATATAGCAAAGAGTTTCAATGCAGTCAATAAAAATACACCTTCCTCCATTTTTCTGTGAGAGGGAGGAAAGGGAAATGGTGCTTATGGCTGATTGCCAACGTTTTCCCCCGCCACATCTACCGGGGCAGGCTTATCCTATAGCAAAAAGCGTGTCAGACCTTTGCTGTTTCTCACTCAAGTTCGGTATCCCGAATTTAGTCAGGTATGCTTATTTTGTGCCTTATGAGGATGTCCTGCTTCAGCGGGACTATTTTTCTATTAGAAAGTCTATTTTCTTATATACCCGATATAATTTAATTGTCTATAGTTGCCTTTATAATCCAGCCCGTAGCCAACCACAAACTTATTGGGCACAGAGAAGCCGAGGTAATCTATTTTTAGAGGAATAATTCTTTTCTCTGGTTTAGAAAGAAGAGCACATACTTTAAGACTTTTGGGTGATGCCTTTTTTAGTTTTCTTGCCAGAAAATCTGTGGTTAAACCGGTGTCAATAATATCATCAACAATAATGACATCTTTACCTTGCAGGATGCGTTTGAAATCTTTTTCTCTCCCACAGGAAAACCCCAGAATCTTACCTGATGATTGTTTTCCTTTGTAGGAAGATAGTCTGATGAAGTTTATTTCTACTAGTATAGAAAGGTTTCTTATGAGGTCTGCCATAAAGATAAATGAGCCGTTAAGTATACCGATAAAAACCGGTTTTTTATTCCTGTAATCCCTTGAGATTTGTCGGGCTAATTTTTTTACTCTAATTTTAATAACAGATTTTGAGAGCAGAACAGGGATTTTCATAGTTTGTTGTAGTAGACATTATGAAGTCTCTGGAGGGCTTTTATCTCTATCTGTCTTATCCGTTCGGATGAGAGTCCGAATTTCCTGGCAACCCGTCTAAGCGAGAGCGGTTTTTTCTTGTGGTTTAACCCATAACGTATACTTAAAATGTTCGCTTCTTTCTGGCTAATAGTGGCGAGAAGTTTTTTTATTAAGTTCTGAGTAGATTCATTCTCGTCTGTTGCCGCAGAGACAGAGAGAGGAGATACTTCTCCAGATAAGACTTTCATATCGCTGGAGACTATTTCATAGTAGAAACGTCGTCTTCCGGCAGAAGAACTTTGCAAATAGCGTTTGAAAAAGCGTATAAAATAATTGGATGCGCCCAATTTCTCTACGATTTCTTCATAAGATGGTTCACGTCCCAATTCCTGTGAAAGTTTCAGACTGATTTTCTTCCAGCGGGAGATATTGCCAATAAGAGAAGCCGGCAAACGGATAGTCGGTGCGGTCTTGTTTATTGCCATCCTGACAAAATTGATAATCCACCATCGTGCATAGGTCCCAAAACGATAGCCCTTTTCAGGATTGAATCTGTCTACTGCAAAGATTAAGCCGAGGTTGCCTTCCTCAATCAAATCCTCAAAAGATAAACCGCGGTAAAGAAAACCAGCCGCGAGTTTTATTACCAGTCTAAGATTAGAGGTAATAAGTCTCTCTTTTGCTTTTTTGTCGCCTTTGAGAGACCGCCGTGCAAGGTCTCGCTCTTCATCGGCACTTAAAAGCGGTATCTTTCCAAGTTCTGATATATACTCGGACAGTCCGATTTCTTTTGCCATAACTTTTATTTGCCTTATGTGGACATAAAGAATTGTTTAATTTTCTCAACGACATACCTCTGTTTTTCGTAGGTTAATTCTGGGCAGATTGGTAATGAAAGTACGCTTATAGAAGACTGTTCTGCATTTGGCAAATCTCTTTTTTTATAACCTAAATATTGGAAGCATTCCTGGAGATGTAAGGGAAGAGGATAATAAATCTCGGTGTCTATCTGATTTTGTTTAAGAAATTCTTTGAGTTTATCCCGTGTCTCTGGATTTTTATTACTATGCACGTATAAAGTATATTGATGATAAATATGATTTCTATTAGGTTTTCTTAGGGGTAGCGTAAGATGGGATAACAAATTACAGTCTTTCAGCAATTGGTCATAGACCTTGGCGTGCCGAAAACGCTCTTGGTTCCAGGTATCAAGATGTTTCAGTTTGACCCGCAATACCGCTGACTGGATTGCATCAAGTCTGCTGTTCAGTCCGATATATTTATGATAATACTTGTTTTCAGCGCCGTGTATCCGCAAGCATTTAATCATTCTGGCAATAGATTCGTCATTAGTGGTGATTAAACCGCCATCACCCCACCCCCCCAGATTTTTTGTAGGATAAAACGAATAGCATCCAATAAGTCCAATCGTTCCGGTTTTGTAATCTTTTCCGTTAAAAGTGTATTCAGAACCCAGAGATTGTGCTGCATCTTCTATGACCGGGATATTAAATTCCTTGCTGATAGCCATAATTTCTGACATATCAGCGGATTGTCCATAGAGATGAACGGGGATGATTGCCTTAATCCCGTCAGAGTCGGCGCCTGCGATTGATTCTTTTATTGCAGAAGGGCTGATGTTATATGTCTCTGGGTCAATATCAACAAAGATAGGTCTGGCACCTAATCTGGCAATTGACCCCGCGGTGGCGAAAAAGGTAAAAGGTGTGGTGATAACTTTGTTTCCGCCACCGATTCCTAACGCCATCAGAGAGATTAAAATCGCATCAGAACCAGAAGCCACTGTAATAGCATATCTTACGCCAAGATACCCGGCTAATTCGGCCTCTAATTTTTCAACTACCGGTCCAAGAACAAAATGATGGGAATTTATTACAGACGAAAGAGATGAATCAATCTCCTGTTTGATAGTATTGTATTGGGATTTAAGGTCAAGCGATGGAACTTGCATAAATTCTCTTATTTATTTTCTACCACCATCGGCTTAATAATTTTCCCTGCCGAGATGCATCTGGTACAAACTTTTATTCTTTTTGTTTTGCCATCAATAACCGCCCGAACAGATTGGAGATTAGGTTTGAATCGTCTTTTGGTAATGCCTGTAATTTTTCTGCCGACACCTCCTTTTTTCTTGGCAAGACCGCGGCGAACTATCATATTTCCTGTACTCGGCTTTCTTCCACAAATCTGACAGACCCATGCCATAAAATATCCTTTCTAATATGAGATTGTCCACGGTAGATCCACCGTCCCGCTTTAGCGGGAACACTTTGGGGATGCTTTTTCAACAATCTCAATATAATAATTGAGTCAATTACAAAAATCGGGGCGAGTGGATTTGTCCGCCTGAGGCGGATCCGCCTTTGGCGGAAACCACTAACTTCCTATACTGAACCTTTCTAATTATTATCGGGGCGAGTGGATTTGAACCACCGACCTCTTGCACCCCAAGCAAGCGCGCTAAGCCAGACTGCGCCACGCCCCGACTCGTCACAATAATGTGTCCCTGTAGAAATTCGTAATTCGCCAGTTTCTTACGAAGTCAACTTAAACCTAATCGGTATCTCAGTTCTACTGGCGAGAGTTTTTCCATTTTTAGTGGCGGGGATAAAGCGCCACCCTTTGACCGATTTTATCGCGGACTCATCTAACAATTTGTAACCTGTTGATTTAATAAGTTTAATATCAGAAACTATACCATCATCAGTAATTTCTACCAGTAATACTACTAGTCCTTCCTGGCCCAATAGACGGGCAAGGCGAGGATAAGAAGGTGGTTTATTAGAAGTGCTTAAAAGTGGTTTTTCTTCAGAGGATGATTCAGAAGATAAAAGTCTTGGTTTTTCCGCATCATTATCCGATAGAATAGTTATTTCGCTTGTCTCAACTTTCAGCGGCTCAGAAGAAAAGCATTCAGCAGAATTTATTCTCTCTGGTTCAAAATCAACGGTTATATGATCAGATTGAACGAAAAAGATAGGAGGAATAATATCTCTACGTGGTTGAATAAACCAAGACGAGGCAAACAATATACTTAATATTACAAGATGCCAGAGACCGGATATTACAAAATATAATAGAGAATGCTTAATCATTTTGATAATGCCAGAATTCTTTTGGTTTCTGGGTCAATAACATCTATTTTTTCAGTAATTTCCTTAATGATATCATTAACAGAAATGTTATTCGCCTCGCCTTCTATATTCATTATAATGCGATGTCTAATAACAGGCAGGAGTAATTTAACAATATCTGTTTGGCTGACATTCAATCTGCCGTTTAGGAGGGCAGAACCCTTTGCGCCCAGAATGAGTGACTGAGATGCCCGAGGGCTTGCTCCATAGCGCAGATACCGTCTAACAGCATCCGGACTGTATTCACTATCAGGATGTGTTGCCAGCACTAATTTGTTAGTATATTCTATCAGATTACTTGCCACTGGTATCTGTTTTACCAGAGACTGATAGTTTAAGATTTCATCTCTATTAATGATGCAAGAAGCATTAAGTATTTTATCACTTGTTGTTCTGTTAATAATTTCGTGCAGGTCTAAAAGAGATGGCATATGCATTAGTGTCTTGAAAAAGAACCTGTCAAGTTGGGCCTCTGGCAGAGGATATGTGCCTTCCATCTCTATCGGGTTTTGCGTCGCGATAACAATAAAAGGTTTTTCCAGAGGATATTTGGTGCCGCTTGCCGTCACAGTGAATTCCTGCATTGCTTCTAAAAGTGCTGATTGAGTTTTAGCCGTTGCCCGATTAATTTCATCAGCCAGAACAATATTGTTAAAGACAGGTCCTTTCTGGAACTGAAAACTTTTCTTGCCATCAGTATCTTCTATGATGATATTTGTGCCCGTGATATCAGCCGGCATCAGGTCAGGCGTGAATTGTATCCGGGCGAATCTAATCCCAACCGCCTGGCTCAATGTTTTGACCAATAAAGTCTTGCCGATACCGGGCACCCCTTCAAGGAGAATATGTCCACCGGCAAGCAAGGCGATAATAATCTGGTCTATCACCTCGTCACAGCCCACAATGATGCGTTTTATTTCTGACTTTAATAAGGCAATCTTATTTCTTGCTTCTAAAAATTCTGATTCTATCATAAATTTACTTCAGTCTTGTCCATGTGGGACAGACTTTACTCTTCTATAGGCGGTATTGGGGATACCGAGAATCTGACGGTATTTAGCAACTGTCCTACGTGATATTTTAAACCCTTTCTGTTGTAGTATTTTAACTATCTCCGGGTCATTCAGGGGACAAGTTTTATCTTCTTTTCCGACTATTTCTTTCAGGGCTAAAAGAACAGATGGCTGTGCATAAAAATTTCCTTCAGCGGTTTCCGCAGTAGAAGAGAAGAAAAACTTCATACTGAAAAGACCGTGTGGTGTTTGGATATGTTTATTAGCAGTAGTTCTACTTATAGTTGAAAGATGGAAATCAAGATTTTTTGCGACATCTTTCAAGAAGAGTGGCTTGAGGTGTTCCACGCCTTTATCAAAGAAATCACGTTGTTGGAGAAGAATCTGTTCCGCAACCATTCTAAGAGAACTGTCCCTTAACCTGATTGCCTGTAGAAACCTTCTGGCGGATTTGACCTTATCCCTGATAAAAAGTTTTGTATTCTTATCTCCGCCAGAGGCGGATTTACTTGCGAGCATATTCTGATAATATTGGCTTAAGACAATGGAGGGAAAATACTCATGCTGGATTTTTATCTCGTAAGAATCTCCTTCCTTAGTGACAATCACATCAGGAATAATAGTAAATGGAATTTCCTTTGATGAAAAACCGGCTGAAGGATGAAAGTTCAGGGCTTTGATTTCCTCTACAACCTCTTTGACTTTATCCAGCGGTTCATTTAACAGTTTGGAAAGACGCAAAAGTTTATATGGTTTAAGTTGGTCAAGGTATTGGGTTATTATGAGTTTTTTGAGCGAAAAATTATTGTCATCTTCTGAAATTTGAGCAAGCAAACATTCAGATATATCCCTTGCTCCGATACCGGGCGGGTCAAGTCTCCGGATGATTCTTAATACTTTTTCTACGGTTTCAATATCTACTTTGTGTAACTCCGCTATCTTTTCCAGAGGGGTCTTAAGGAAACCATCATCCTCAATATTATAGATAATATCCCTGCCAAATATTCTCGTTGAGTCAGGCAAATCCATCATCAGAAACTGGAAATAGACATAATCCTGAAGGTTTTCCGGCCTGTCAGGTGTGTTCTGCATCATTTCTAATTTTGCATCGCGCTCTGACGGCTGGAAAGAACCTCTGAAAGTGTAATCCCTGTCATCATCCAATGTATCTACCACGGTCCCAGAAGTATCTTTATCATCGGCAGATACTTCCTGGCGAGTAGTATTCTCTTCCGAAGAAGGTGTTGGCACAATCTCGTTTGACATCTCTAATGCCGGATTCTGTTCTAATTCTTCATAGATACGATTAGTAAGTTCAAGAGAGTTCAGCAGAAGAATATCCATATACTGAATTTGTTGGAAGGTTTGTTTCTGCTGCAACTTCGGTTGAAGTTCAGCCCTGAATCCAATCGGTCTATTTTCAGGTGTCATAATTAAATAGTATAGGAATTTCCTTTTTAAGTTGTTTAATCCCCTCACCTTAATCCTCTCCCCATAGGGGAGAGGGAAGGGTGAGGGGGTAAGTTCAAATTAAAAATTAGGGGACTCTTTTCGCTCCATTAAGGCGGAGATTAAGATTGCTTTATTCAAATACTCTATGCTGCTTCCCACTGGGACTCCTCTACCAAGTCTGGTAATCTTTATCAAACCGTTTTCAATAAAGGGCTTTTTTAACTCTTTCTGGATATAGAGAGCGGTATTATCACCTTCTACGGTTGGATTAGTTGAAAGAATTATCTCTTTGGGCGAGCAAGATTTAACCCTATTGATTAATTGTTCAAGGGTAATATCTTCAGGACCCTTACCATCCAGAGGTGAAATTACTCCGTGTAAAACATGATATAATCCTTTATAGACATCGGTTTTTTCTATCCTCCAGAGGTCTTCTATCTGCTCTACCACGCAGATAACAGAACGTTCACGGGAGTCATCAGAACAGATATCACAAAAGGGTTCATCTATATTGCCGACGAGGTTAAAACACTTCTGACACAATTTAATATCACGGAGAGAGATAATTGAATCGGCAATGGATTGTCGTGCTGAACCCTGCATTTTCAGAATATGAAATGCTAATCGTTCTGCTGACCGTTCACCCAACCCTGGCAATTTGCTCAATTCTGATATTAAGTTTGAGAGAGCGTTCAGAGAGCAACCATCTTTAGAGAGTTGTTTATTTGACATAATGAAGATAATATAGCGAGTGTTTGTAGGGAAGTCAAATAAAATCCCACTGGGGTTAAACCACTATATTAACCAACCTCGTAGGAATGACTATTATTTTCTTTGGAGTTTTGCCTTGTAAGAGGACTTTAACCTTATCATCTTTCAGAACGAGTTGTTTAATCTCGTCTTCTGGTGTTTCAGTTGGAAGGGTAATTCTTGAACGCACCTTGCCGTTTATCTGGATTGCCAGTTCCACTTGTTTTAACTTCAAGGCGGAAGGATTATGAGAGAGCCATTTTTCTAAGAGAATGCTCTTCTTCTTATTTCCACCAAGGCGAGACCAGAGTTCCTCGCATAGATGTGGCGCAAAAGGCGATAGAAGCAACACAGTTATATCAACTGCTTTTCGTAAGACACCCTGGAGTGCCTTGTAATCCGCAGAACGGGTGGGGTGCTTCAGAAGGTTCTTGACCTCAAATATATTGTTTATCAGTTCCATAATGGCACTCAAGGCAGTGTTATAATGGAGGACTTCTATATCTTCAGTTACTTGCTTGATAGTCCGATGCATTTTGGAATAAAGTTCATCCATTCCGCCTATGCGGGGTACCAATAGTCTCGTTTCAGCAGAATTATCTTCCCCGCTTGTGTCTCCTGTCTTCCCCGCTGGGACGGTAGGCAGGTGTTCGGGACGGCAGACAGGAGTTTTCTGGGAGATTTCTGTAACGAGTTGATAGACGCGATTCAGGAATCTTCTGGCGCCGAGCAGCCCCTTGTTACTCCAGAGCATCTCACCCTCAGAAGGTGCAGCAAAAAACATCGCCACTCTACCCACATCTACGCCATGCTGGTCAATAAGTTGGGCAGGTGACACTACATTACCTTTGGATTTGGACATTACCTTGCCTTTTTCATCTAAGACCATACCGTGATTAAAGAGCCGAATAGCCGGTTCATCAAAATCAAGACAACCAATATCGTAAAGCACTTTAGTAATAAACCTGAAATAAATCAGATGTCCGCAGGCGTGTTCTGAACCTCCGATGTATAAATCTATGGGTAGATATTTATTCACCGAAGATTTGCTAAAAGGTTCTTTATCATTATGCGCATCAACATATCTGAGATGATACCAGGAAGAGCAGACAAAGGTATCCATCGTATCAGCATCGCGCAATGCAGGAGTTCCACATTTATAACATTTTACATTTATAAACGAGGATTCATCAGATAGTGGGGAGCGTCCTTTGGGTATAAAATCCTTTATTTTTTCAGGCAGTAAGACCGGCAAATCGCTTTCTTTCACAGGTACGACACCACATTTAGGGCAATGAATCATCGGTATGGGCGCGCCCCAATATCGCTGTCGGGAAATCAACCAATCCTTGATACGATAATAGACCTTACTTTCACCCATCTTATGCATCTGCACATATTCCGTTACTTTTTTAATACCTTCTCCAGAAGGCAATCCGTTAAAAGGACCGCTATTGGTCATTATACCCTCATCTACATATGCCTCGCTCATAGTTTCTGGAATAAGGGGTCCAACAATACCATTCCTTTCCCATCCCGCCTTAGCGGGAATGTCTTTATCCCGCGGCGAGATAACCACCCTTATTGGTATATTGTATTTCTTAGCGAATAGAAAATCGCGTTGGTCGTGTGCCGGAACCCCCATCACTACACCTGTGCCGTAATGCAGAAGCACATAATCAGCAATCCATAACTGTACTTTTTCGCCTGAGAGCGGATTCGTGGCGAAAGAGCCGGTAAAAACACCGTCCTTTTCGCCGACCGCACTGCGTTCTATCTCAGATTTTCCGACCGCTTTGTTGATATAATCATCAACCTGTTTTTTATACTGGGGGAGAGTCAAATCCTTAACCAGCGGATGCTCTGGTGCTATTGCGATGAAGGTTACGCCATAAATCGTATCAGGACGAGTAGTAAAAACCGAAATTTGGGATTTGAGATTTGGGATTTGGAAATTAATTTCTGTGCCTTCGCTCCTACCAATCCAGTTTCGTTGCATTGCCTTAATATTCTCTGGCCAGTGCTGAAGTTTAGCAATATCGTCCAGTAATCTCTGGGCATAGGCGGTGATTCTGAAAAACCACTGTTTAAGATTCCGTTTAGTAACAGCGGTCTCACAACGCCAGCAGGTGCCCAAAGCCGAAACCTGCTCATTGGCGAGAACCGTCTTACAGGAAGGGCACCAATTAACTGGAGAGTCTGATTGATAGGCAAGCCCCTTTTTATACAGTTGCAAAAAGAGCCACTGCGTCCATTTATAATAATCAGGCAGACAGGTGGTGATTTCCCTTTCCCAGTCATAACTGATGGACAAATTCTTAAGGGTCGTACGGGAGATGTTTATATTATTCAGAGTCCAATCTCTGGGGTGTTGTTTGTGTTTGATAGCCGCTTCTTCTGCCGGGAGACCAAATGCGTCCCAGCCAAAGGGATGTAAAATCTTCGCCCCGGTCATTCTCTTATAACGATAATATGCGTCCCCAATCGCATAATTACGAAAATGACCGATGTGAATATCACCAGAAGGGTAAGCAAACATCTCCAGAAGATAAAACTTCTCCTTAGCGCCAACAGACTCGGGACTATCCCCCGATGTAACATCGGGGGGCGTGCGATAAATATTCTCTTTCTCCCAGTACTCTCGCCATTTTGCTTCTATACTCTTAAAGTCGTACATAACTACACCTCGGGCAGATAAATAACATTAAAAAGTTGTCATAGTCAAGAAGATTTATGCGGGATTTTCTTGTCAGGTGCACACCTGAATGGTAAATTCGTGCAAACACCAAACACAGATGGACACAGATAAGAGATACACATAGATAAAAATAATCAGTGTTTATCTGCGTGTATCTGTGGTTCCATAATTATGATAAAACACATTAGTAAGATTTTAGCAAGAGACCTTAAAAGGTTTGAGCACTATCTTAAGAAAGTTGTTTTGTCTGCTAATGGTTGTCCCGACCTTTCTACTTTCCGTGGTTTCAAGAGGCAGGAAGGACGCCCCGAATGCTTTCGGGGTGCCTTAGCCACACATTTTAATAATTTTCAGGGTAAGAGGTTGCGGCCAATCTTGACGATGCTATCAGCCAAGGCGGTCGCACCTGATAAGAACCTTGATACGGGTCTTTTTGATGTTGCAGTAATTGTAGAATTGCTCCATAATGCGGCATTAGTGCATGATGATGTCTTAGACGAGGCGAGACTTCGTCGGAATACCAGCACATATAATCGCATCTGGGGTAATGAGATTGCGGTTATTTTCGGGGACTATCTCTTTGCCCGCCTGTTTTCTCATATTATTAGGATTAAACCCTCCGAATTGCTCAAGAGTATTTCTAATACCACAAATCAGATATGTCTGGGAGAATTGAAACATCTCTTGAGGCGATTTGACCCCTATGCACTTTCTGAAGATGAGTATATGGAAATCATTGACCAGAAGACCGCCTCGCTTTTTGCCCTTTCAACATATGCAGGAGCAAGTTTATCCACCACGAACAAAAAGGTTATTAGTGCCCTGAAAGAATATGGCAGAAATTTCGGTATGGCTTACCAGATTATGGATGATTATAAAGATATTGTTACCTCAGACAAAACGAGTGGTAAGTCAACAGGAAACGATTTATTTAATGGTAAGATAACCCTACCAATCATTCGTGCTATTAGAACTGCGTCTAAAATAAATAGAGCAAAAATAAAAAGTATTCTCTCTTCTGTAATCCCTAACGGGACAAGTTTGCACAAAGGGGGCTGGAGTGATAGGTTCGCGGAGTTTATCCCGCCTTCAGCGGGACTCACTGCAAGAAAGAAGAAACTGCACAGACTCCTGGAGCAATGTGGTTCTCTGGATTATACTCTTCATCAGGCACAATATTATGTTAATTCAGCGGTGAGAAATCTGGAAATATTAAACCAGACCCTCTATAAAGGTCTATTAACAAAAATAGCAAACTTTTTGTCGGATAAATCCGACCGCTACAAAAACCTGTAGCGGTGCGATTTATCGCACTTTCCTATGAAAACACCAAATCAATCCCCGCCTTCTGGTTTATCTCGTAAAGAAATCAAGGCAACCGCTCAGATGAAGAAAATAATGGCTGGCCATTTCTATGAGTTAGATAAGGCAATGAAATCAGGTCATCCTAAAATAGCATGGTGTACAAGTGTTGGACCTGCTGAACTTCTACGGGCGATGGGATTTCTCGTCTATTTCCCTGAAAATCACGGTGCAATGTTAGGCGCAACCCGAATATCTACAGATTTTATACCTGTTGCCAATTCCATCGGCTACTCACCTGAGATATGTTCTTACTTAACAAGTGATGTCGGTGCATACCTAAAAAAGCAAACTCCCTTGTCTAAAGCATATCCCGGTATTGACTCCATCCCACGACCTGATGTGCTGGTTTATAACACCAATCAATGCAGGGATGTTCAGGACTGGTTCGCTTTCTATAGCAGGGAATTTAAGGCACCACTTATTGGAATCCAGACCCATCGGGGAGTAGGCGAAGTAACCTCTGCACATATTAGAAGCGTTGCAGAGCAGATGAAATCTCTGATTCCTAATTTAGAGAAAGTGTCTGGTAAGAGATATGACGAAAAAGAGATGCGTTTGGTTCTATCACTATCTAAAGAATGCAGTATCCTCTGGAAAAAAGTATTAGAGACCGCAGCCGCTCTACCATCTCCGCTTAGTTTCTTTGATGGGACAATCCATATGGGCCCTGCAGTGGTAATGCGTGGAACACAAGAGGCGGTTGACTATTATAAATTACTTTTGGCAGAATTAGAAGAGCGGGCGAGAAATAAAGAGTCTGCTGTAGAAGGCGAAAGATTCCGGCTTTATTGGGATGGAATGCCTATCTGGGGCAAACTTAGACCGCTTTCTGAATTGTTCTCAACTCTTAAGACCTCTGTTGTAGCGTCAACATACTGTAACTCGTGGATATTTGACGCATTTTCCGCCGAAGGCGGATCCGCCTCTGGCGGAAATCTTGACCCATTCAACAGTATGGCAAGGGCTTATATAGAACTATTTATCGTTCGTTCAGACGAGAGAAAAGAAAAGTATATTGAAGAGATGATAACGAAATTTAAGATAGATGGCATTATCTTCCACGACTCCAAATCCTGTTCTAATAACACCAATAGTAGATACGGAATGCCACAGCGACTTCAGGAAAGATTGGGAATCCCGTATATTGTTATCTCAGGCGATTTGAATGACTTGAGATGCTACTCAGAGGAGCAAACCAGAACAGCCATAGAAGCATTTGTGGAACAACTGGGCTCCCGACGCCCCTACCCCCCCGACGTTACGTCGGGGGGGAGGTAGTCCCGTCAGGGACGCCGTTAGCCCGCTTTATTCGTTCCGATAAACCTATGATATTATTATGGTAACAACCATCAATTAACTGAACCCTAAGGGCTTTTATTTCGTTTATATAATAGGACAAAATAATGTCCCGTTCTGATGTAGAATTATTCTTGGAATTCAAGGAGCAGGGAATAGTCAAGGCGTTAGAAGAGTTGATTGAGCGTCATAGTAAGTCACTGGTCAATTTCTTCTATCATTTCATCTGGGACGAAGCCCTGGCTAATGATTTGGCACAGGATGTTTTTATAAAACTGGCGATAAGCGTCAAGAACTATACGCCACGAGCAAAGTTCACCACCTTTTTATATCGTATTGGCCATAATCTGCTAATAGACCATCTTCGGCGGGAACAAAGGGCGCCTGCTGAGGAATTTTCACTTGACAAGAAGGTCAGCCAGGATGAAGATAACTGCTTTGGCGATTTGATAGATAGCCAGACACAATCTCCACTCCAGGAGATTATTGAACAGGAAGAAAAGGAGTCCATCTTTAGCAGGATAAAAAATATCATTAAGACCCTATCCCTTGAACAGAGATTAGTGGTGGAGTTATCCGTATTCAGGCATATGACTTATGCCGAGATTTCAGAGATACTGGATATACCTGTTAATACTGTAAAATCAAGGATGAGATGGGCGATTATTCATCTGTCTAGAAAGAAGATGCAGGGGTAGTGGTGCGGTATTGTGAGTGTAGTGGTCTTCTACAGTGAGGTATAATACTATGCAATGTAATAAGGATTATGATTTAGTGAGTTATCTTAATAACGAGATATCTGATGTTGAAAAAGTAGAAATCTCTACGCATCTTGAAACCTGTCAGCAGTGCGCAAAAGAGTTAAAGAATATCAGCCAGACGATAAGTTCTTTAAGAGGTGTTCCAGAAATAGAGGTGTCTGATGATTTTACCGCAAGGATTATTAGCAGCATTTGCGTAAATACCGAAAAGCAAGGGGGGGGGCTGATAAAAAAGGAATCTCTTATAAATTACTTAAGACTCTCTCCGCCCTGGGCGATTTCTACCGCAGTCCATTTATTGCTCTTTGCTATCCTTACCTTTATCTTCGTCCAGCAATCTTACAAACATCCTGTATCTGTCAATCTGAAAGACCATGTGAGTCTTATAATAAAAGAACCTTCGCTGAGCGAAACGGGGGTGTTATCACCATATATGTCTGATTCTGATATAAAAATGCTCGCTGATAAAATCAAACTGAGTGATGACAGGATAGTAAGAGGTGTTCTTGAACGTGCTGATAAAGACAAACGAGCAGAACTACTGGAAGAGTATGGTGGCAAAGAGATTACAGGGCTTATATCTCGTGGTCTAAAACACCTTGCACAGACACAGGAAGAAAACGGCTCCTGGTCGGCAAGTAAATATGGTGGTCGTGATGAACACTCGGTTGCCCTGACCGGGTTAGCAGTTCTCTGTTTTACTGCGGAAGGCGAATCGCATCTCTCTGGTGATTTCAGAGAGAATATCAATAAGGCAGTCAGATACATTCTTTCTCTCCAGCAAGAAAGTGGACTCGTCAATAGTCATCTGACAGAAATTAGTATGTATAATCATGCCATTGCAACCTATGCCCTCTTAGAAGATTATCTTCTGGCGATAGGTTTATCCTCACAGGACGAGACAGAGAATGATAAACTCATAAAAGAGTTATCTTGTGCTATAACCAGAGCAGTATTATTTATAATTGAGGCGCAGAGTGCTGATGGCGGCTGGGGCTATATTGCCAGAAGCCCTTATCCTGATAACATTGTTACCACCTGGCAGATTCAGGTATTGAGATTATCTTGTTCTCTGGATATAACCGGCATTGAACAGACACTCTATAGGGCTCGTTCATTCCTCAATAGTGTTACTACTGATGGGGGATTTGTGGGTTCTCGGCCAGATGCAGGCGATGCATTGACAGGTATGGCGAGCGGAATGAACGCATATCTCTGGCTGAATTCTCTGCCTTCCATAAGAGACTCTAACGATATTATAAAAAAAAGATGGGACGAGATTATAACAAGACAGGTTGCAATACTTGAACAGAACCTTCCCCTGTTAGAGTCTGGTGAAGCAGATTTGTATTATTGGTTCTGGGGCGCACAGGCAATGCTCTCTACGCCCGATGATGACAAGGAAAGATGGAACAAATGGAATGCCCGAATAAAGGAAACTCTCGCGAGGGGTATTTCAGAAGATGGCAGTTGGCAGACTCCTCCTGACCGCTGGAGGGTATATGGCGGAGAACTTTATACCACAACAATGGCACTCCTTACTCTACAGGTCTATTACCGTTACCCGCCGCTCAGATAGTTCGGAGCAGAGGTGTGCACATATGAAGTAATATCGCCCAAATAGAGCGAGATACGAGAGAAGATTTCAGGTTTTATTTGCATCTTTATATGCCGGCAGGATTTTATTAAAGGTTTCTCTTTCGGCATCGTTCAGAGACTCAAATATGGGGTCGGATTTAGACAGTTTTTCTCTTTTGATAATTGTCCGACAGGTTTCCTTGATATAGCGAGCGCCTAATTCGGAAATATTGGATTCTTTTGCGTAAAGCCGTATTAAAGAGGACAAAGCATTTTTATTACCGATTTTGCCAAGCGTTTCTATGACATCACCCGGGACGCGTCTGTTGCCGTCTCCCAGCAAATCCAAAAGGTCATTTAAGCCCTCTGATGAGTTCATCTCGCCCATCAGCCAGTGGATCTTAATCCTTGCCATCTGGTAAAACTCTAATTTCTTTGCTAATGAACTTTTCTGTTCGGGCAATGGTTTTTCGCCGCCGTTATTATTGCCGTTCCCTTTCCCGCTGACTTGCGGAGTTGCAACGGAGTCCCGATTATTTCGGGGCTGTTCTATCGCTCTGGTTAGTTGTTCTGTTTTCTCTTTAATATTCTGCAGATACTTCAACAGTATTGTTGAGGCATTTTTATCATTTATGCGGATAAGCGTCTCCACAATATTTTCCACATGAGCAATATCAAGTTGATTCTTTATTTCAGGGGTTTTATTCAAGGCGTCTATTAAATAAGGAACCGCTAATTTGCCAATAACCTCAATCGCATAGGTTACCTGAAATATCAGGGTTTGATTAGTGGTATTCTTAACAAGCAAATCCACCAGAGGACCGGTGATAACATGTTGGTTTATATTAAGATATGCGATAATCTTCTGTCTTGTGGTATAATCTTCAGAAAAGAGATTGTGTAGAATTGTCTGTATTTCTTCGTCTGTTAGTTTATCGTCCCTGTCCAATCTTTTATTTGGCTCGTTCCAGAGAGGCAGGTTTAACTGTCCGCTGACTTCTGTAAAGTGAGCGGATGATATAGACTCACCAGAGGCGTCCATTTCTTATTCCTCTTTTGCCCGCCAGAGGCGGGTCTGTCACGCCAGAGGCGGATCTGCCGTAGGCATGACAAGTTAGAAATTCGGAGTGCTTCCGAACTCCTAACTCATTTTAAGTGCGACGCTATGAAGCCTTCTTTTTAGAGATAGGTAACGACTCTTTTCCGACAGGCTTAATCGGCTCCAACCCTTTAATCATCTCAGGGGTAATCACAAAATTTCTCTCTTCTTTTGAGGATGGCAGTTCAAACATAGTATCAAGGAATAATTCTTCAATAATAGCCCTCAATGCTCTGGCACCTGTTTTTTTCTCAAGGGCTTTTTTGGCGATTTCCTCCAGAGCCTCCTCATTAAAATTAAGAGTAGAGTTCTCCATACGGAAGAACTCCTGATACTGTTTTACTAAAGCATTTTTCGGCTCAGTAAGAACCTTTATCATTGCCTCCAAATCCAGCGGTTTTACGATGCAGGTTATTGGGAAACGGCCGATAAATTCTGGTATCATACCAAATTCCATAAGGTCTTCCGGCTCTATGTGCTCCAGTATTTCTCCTAAGCCGAGTTCATCAAGGTCTCTGGTCTCGGCGTCAAACCCGATTTGCTTGCGTCCGATTCGCCTGCTAATAGAATTTTCTATACCATCAAATGTCCCACCGGCAATAAAAAGGATATGGGTTGTGTTTATTCTGATATATTCTTGTTCCGGATGCTTGCGTCCGCCTTGAGGAGGGACATTGGAAATGGTTCCTTCCAGCATTTTCAGTAGCCCTTGCTGGACTCCTTCACCTGAAACATCTCTGGTGATAGAGGGATTGTTATGAGTACGGGCGATTTTGTCTATCTCATCTATGTAGATAATACCACGTTCTGCCCTGTTAAGGTCGTAATCAGATGCCTGAATCAGCCGTAAGAGGAGATTTTCTACATCTTCACCAACATAACCGGCTTCAGTGAGCGTCGTGGCATCGCCAATCGCAAAAGGCACATCAAGAATCTTCGCCAGTGTTTTCGCAATCAAGGTCTTACCGCAACCGGTCGGACCGATTAAAAGAATATTACTCTTTTCTAACGCTACATCCTGTCGCGGAGTGGGATTGATGATGCGTTTGTAATGCTGATTGACACCGACTGAAACGACTTTTTTGGTCCGCTCCTGTCCGACCACATACTCGTCTAATTGTTTCTTTATCTCGGAAGGAGGTAGTAGTTTTTTAATAAGGTGTTCTTTATGAAATGGTTCGCGAGTCCCGAGACGTTTCCCCTTTCCGAGCATCTGGGTACAGATAGAAACACAGCCCGTGCAGATAGTGCTGCCTGAAAGTCCTTCAATCAATTCTGATGGATGATGATAGGAAAGTCCGCAGAATGAACATCTCCCATCTGGGCTTTCACCTTGTTTCTTGTATCGTTTCATATTAAGTTTTCTCTTTTAATGATGCAACTACCTCATCAACTAATCCGTAATCTTTTGCCTCCTGGGCAGACATAAAGTAATCGCGGTCTGTATCCTTTTCTATTTTTTCCAGAGGTTGATTTGTATGTTTGGCAATAATCAGGTTGAGTTTCTGTTTAAGTTTGATAATTTCTTCTGCCTGGATTTTAATATCGGTAGCAGCGCCCTGGACCCCGCCCCAGGGTTGATGGAGCATTACTCTGGCATGAGGCAGGCAATGACGTTTACCTTTTGTCCCGCCCGCGAGCAGAACCGCGGCCATACTGGATGCCTGTCCGATACAATAAGTTGACACATCACTCTGAACAAATTGCATTGTATCATAAATCGCAAGCCCGGCTGTTACCGAGCCGCCGGGCGAGTTGATGTAAATATTTATATCCTGCTTCTTATTCTCCATCTGCAGAAATAGAATCTGAGCAATTACCAGATTAGAAACATAGTCATCTACCGGTGAGCCGATAAAGATGATACGGTCTTTGAGTAATCTTGACCAGATGTCATAAGCGCGTTCACCTTTACCACTCTTTTCTATCACAATCGGCGTAAGATAACTCATAATTTCCTTCTCCTTGACCAGAAGAGACTACTTCTCATGGTGTCCAAAAAGTCCAACATTTGTCTGCCCAGCATATTATAGGTGTCATGCTGTCCCGAAAGTCTTCGGGACAGGGTGACAAGAACGGGACTTTTTGGATACCCTATTCTGTCCTGTTATAATACTAATCGGCTATTTCTGCCTTTTCTCTCAAGAACTTTCTAACTTTTTCCTCGCGTATCTCAGCGCGTAACTGACCCATTAAACGGTTTTCCTCATAATGTTTCCTAACCTCATTAGGCCAGCGATGATAACGACCCGCAATTTCATTTATCCGTTGGTTGACTTCATCTTCTGTAACAAAAATCTTTTCTCTCTTGGCTATATGGTCACAGATAAGTTCTGTCTTAATTTCTTTGACCGACGTCTCCTTTGCCTTAGTTTTCATATCTTCTAATCTTGTGTCTATTTCCTTTTTAGTTGCCCCTTCCAGAAGCATCCGGTTTGTCCAGCGACGAAAAAGGTAATTGATACCCTCATTTATCAGACCTTCAGGTATCGGAAAATCTGCCTTTTGAAGAACATCTTCTATAATCTGCTCTTCCATCTGATATTCAGCATCTTTTTCCTTCTGTTTAAGGATTTGTTTCTTTAGTTCATCTTTCATTTGATTGATAGAATCAAAACCGATGGTTTTTACCCATTTCTCAGTAAGTTCTGGAATTACTAATTGTTTGACCTCCTTAATATTAATTTTGATGAGAGATTCTTTTCCGCGATATTTCTCGTTCTCTGCATCATCCGGTACTTTTATGGTAATTTCTTTAGAGTCGCCGCTTTTTACTCCGTTAAGGGCATTATTTATATCAGGAGATTGTTTGCCAAAGAATTTTATTATCTCCCGACCGGTAACCCATGTTGTATTTTCCTGATGGTCTATTCTTTTCCCCTCAATGAATGATTCCTGGTCAAAGATAACCATATCATTATCACCGGCAGGTTTATTCTCCGTCACATTCCATTCGCCGTGTTTATTTCTGAGAATATTTATCGCCTGAGATATGTTCTCATCCGTTACTTCAACCTTAACCCTTTTTACCTTTATTCCCGTATAATCAGTCAGGTTTATAGTAGGTTCAACCTCAACTACCACATCAAAAGATAGCCCTTGAGATTCTTCAAGGATGGCCTTTTCAAAATCGATCTCTGGTTCGCTGACCGGCTTGATATTATTAGACTTGAATACATCCGTACAGGACGAAATGATAATATCGTTTTTAACTTCCTCTTTTATATCCTTACCGAATTTTCGTTCTATAAGGCTTCGGGGGGCGAGTCCCTTGCGAAAGCCGGGAAGGGTGGTAGTTGAAATGAATTTGCTGTATTTCTCATCCAGTTTTTCCTTAACCTTCTCAGGCGGAATATTTATGCTAATCTGGACTTTACAGGGACCGACTTCTTTAATTTCTGTCTGCATTATTATTTACGCTTCGTCCCGCTTCAGCAGGACAAAATGATATCTTTACTTTCATTCTATAAAAAGTCAAGAAAAATATTAGATAAATAATTGTTCAAAAATTCGCACGGGGCAGGAGTTGGTCTTCTCTCCGCATTGTAGAAATCTTTTCTCCGCATTGCAGAAACCATTTCTCCGCATTGCAGAAATCTTTTCTCCACATTGCAGAAACCATTTCTCCGCATTGTAGAAGGGAAGTAGTGTTGGGGGGGTGGGGGGCAGGGGTATCCTCCCACCTCCTCCCTTCCTATAACTCCTTATAAATCAATGAGCCCGTACGGGGAAGGTGGTCATATATGGTGGTTTTCCCTCTGACCCTTCCAGGGTCACCCTGTAGAGGGCGACGGGATGGTGGGAACCACAGGGTGGTAAAAAATGGCTCAAAAAACCCATATATGAGCACCTTCACCCCGATAAATATCGGGGTGTCTTTCGTTGAAACATTACAGAAAACGACGGTTTTTGTTGATTTGAGGGAATAAGAATTTATAATTCAAACTATGTCATTAACTATCCCGCAACTTAAAGCCAAATGGAGCAAGGGAAAGTCATTTTACGCTAAATATAAAAGGGTATATGAATAAATCAAAATTAGGGTCAAAGACGGCAAGAGGTGGTTTTGCAAACGAGAAAGCCATATGTAAGAAGTTTAATCATTGGCAAAAAGATATTGAGGCAAGAGAATGGCTTAAGATAATGGGATATGACCCCAATGAACTTGATTCTGTAAAGGCAATTCAGGTGCCTAATAGAATTAAAAAAGAAGATTCAAAGAAATTTAATATTACCGAAGAAGATTATAATAAATTCGTGAGGTTTAAGAAATCTGATGCTCAAATCAGGATTATCATTAAAATTGGTAACATACTTAAAATTGAAAACTTATCGCTCAAGAAAGCAAACGCTGATGCAGATTTCAATCAAATAGATAAAAGGCGGATAGATGCCTATCAAGAAATATGGAGATTTGACAATGAAGTATCCTTCGGGCTGAAACTGTTTACAGGTGAGATAAATCCGACGGCACATCCAGAAGTAGTTGGAAATAAGGTGTTGAGAGATAAAAGAAGGATGTTTCTGAATGAACTCCCAGAATATTTAACGAGCAAGATTATAGCCTTCTTTACAGAGAATAAGATACTGGTGGTTAGTGATATACTCAAAGGTAGAGGGGGATTATCAGCTAACTGGATGTTGGTTACAAGATATAATAAGGCTGAAGATACCACATCGTGGGTCCTGAAAGACATAAATACGGTTATGAATTTCTTTGGCTCCGGTGAGGTCAAGATATCGCCCAAGGACAGTTTGTATTTAGGGAAAATTACGGTGATGAGAAAAGGAGGAACACCTGACCCAACTAAATTACAGTTCAAATTCAAACCCTGTGAATTATTTAAGGTAGAAAATAATGGAAACCAATAAAGTTTATTTGGGCGATTGTATTGAGATAATGAAGAATCTGCCGGACAATTCTATTGACTTGGTGTTTGCTGACCCGCCTTTTAACATTGGGCTAAAATATGACAACTATAACGACAACCAGAAATATGAGGATTACTATAATTGGTCAGAAAAGTGGATAAAAGAAACTTATCGGATACTGAAGAAAACGGGTTCAATTTATATTGCGATTGGTGATGAATTTGCCGCAGAGATAAATATTATCCTGAAACGAGCAGGTTTCTATTTCAGGAATTGGATTATCTGGTATTATACCTTCGGACAGAGCCAGAGAAAGAAATTCAATCGCGCACATACCAATATCCACTATTTCACAAAAGATAAAGAAGATTTTATCTTTAATGATGAGGGGATAAGAATTCCCTCGGCAAGGCAATTAGTATATAATGATAAGCGAGCCCACCCTCAAGGAAAAGTGCCGGATGATGTCTGGGAGTTTTCAAGGGTTTGCGGAACATTCAAAGAACGATTAGGTGACCATCCGTGTCAGATGCCGGAAAGTTTGTTGGAAAGGATTATTAAAACAAGTTCAAATGAGGAGGATATTATTTTAGACCCCTTTGGTGGAACAGGCACTACTGCCAATGTAGCAAAGAGATTAAAGAGAAAATATATCACTATAGAAATCTCGCCAAAATATTCTGATGTTATCAATAAAAGATTAAATGGGCAGATATATGAAATCAAAAGGGAAGCATTAAACAGAATAGAACATACCGCTTCGGCAGGACTAACCTTATTTGAACCCCGTGCTAAATATTCAGTCGGGACTACGACGAAAAAGAGACATAAAAGGTTACCTAAATGATATGGTCTCTGCCGGACGGGCTTTGACCACAGATTAGCCGACACCTTGACACGCACCGTCTTCACAGTGACACAGTGACACACACCTCGGCTCCTATCCTTTTATTTACGCGGTTTAGCAGGCGCTGTTTTCCTGAAACGACCATATCATCTCGCCGCACCTCATAAGGGCTATTTCCCAAAAACTCCACCTTGAATATCAAGCAATTCAAGGCTTACACGGGCAGGTGTGTGTCACCG
>JASEHY010000029.1 GCA_030018555.1 Planctomycetota bacterium | reverse complement strand
AAGGGTTCTTATTTCTTCTGGCACTGTAAATACAAGATGTTGATAAGAAGTATTGGGGAATTGGGAGATGCTAGATTCTATCCAGTGGTCAGTAGCCAACTTACCACAGGACGAGCAGATTCTGGATTTACAGGAGTGGGGAACTGTCTTGGTTTCACCACAATTAGGGCATTGGTATTTATGAAAGCCGAGTTCTTGAGTGCGACAGAGGAATAATTTGTTGATGTTCTCTACGACAGATTCACGGATTAGATGTTTATGTTTGTTGTAGAAACGTTGCCAATTATTGTTGTGCTGGAGAATATATTTAATGGTAATATAACCAATAATATACCATTAAAGATTAGTTGAGTGAATTAAAAAGTTCCCGAGTCCCCCGATGGACATCGGGGGACGAGGGCTAATTTACTGTAACTCCCCCGATATTCATCGGGGTCTAACAGCCAGTAAAAGGAGAACTAATTTTGGAAAATATAGATACCAAACAAAAAGGGGGGGGGCAGGAAGGCGCTGTTCCTTCTCCGGGCGGCGGAAGTGTCGCTTTGTCGGAAGCAGTCCTCAAGGCAATTCCGCCTCTGGCGGACAGATCCGCCTCTGGCGGAGAAGGACCCGGACCTGCTCTGCGAACGCTTCCTGAAGCGAAGGGTGATAAAGAAAAGGAAAAGGGGAAATCCGCCCGTCCCTATTCCACCAGGATGGAAGGAGGCGGGGAAGAAATCGTTATTAAGATTAAACGATGTGCCAAGGTTGTAAAAGGCGGTAAAAGATTCGGGTTCACAGCGCTTATTGCGGTCGGTGACCGTAGTGGTAATGTTGGTTATGGCCTGGGTAAAGCCAATGAGGTTCCTTTTGCGGTTGAAAAGGCGATTAAAGCGGCACGGAAAAATATGATAACGGTGCCGATAAAGGATACTACTTTACCTCATCGTGTCTGGGGTAGACACGGCGCGACCTCGGTGCTTATCAGACCTGCCTGTCGCGGAACCGGTATCATTGCCGGCTCTACGGTCAGAGCCATTCTGGAACTCTCCGGCATAAAGGATATTCTCGCAAAGGTTATGGGAAGTACTAATTCTATGAATGTTGTGAAAGCCACTATTAATGCACTTAAAACACTCAGGACATATCAAGAGCGAAAATCTATGCTAAAGGGTTAGAATTATGAATCTTTCTCAATTACATAAGGCGGTGAGACGTTATCATAAGCGTCATAAGAGACGAGGTTGTGGGGATAGTTGTGGTCACGGTGGAACCTCGTGCCGTGGCGGTAAGGGTCAATCCGCCCGCTCAGGTTTCCACCAGAGAAACTATTTTGAAGGCGGTCAGATGCCTCTTATCAGAAAAACCCCTAAAAGAGGATTTAATAATACCAGATTCCAAGATAAAGTAATTGTCATTAATCTGCGAGACCTTAACCGCTTTGCTAACGGCGATACAATAAATGAACAGACCCTCAGGGAAAAAGGATTGATTAAAGGGGAGTTTGATAGAATAAAAATATTAGGAAACGGGAACCTGGAACGAGAGAACCTGATATTATCCGTTCACTCTTTCTCAGAGTCTGCTGTTAAGAAGATACAGGAGAAAGGCGGAAAGGTAACCCCGATAGCCATCGGGACGTAGACAAAAGGCCTAAAGTAAGATGCAAAGAATAAAAGAGATTATTGTTAGTATTTTTATGGTGCCTGAGTTGAGACGGCGCATCCTTTTTACATTCGGGCTTTTGATGGTCTTTCGGCTCGGCTTTATTATTACTATTCCTGGCATTGATAGGATGGTGATAAAGGATTTTATGAGCAGTTTTGCTGAGGGTGCGGGAAAACTATATGGTTTTGTCTCGCTCTTCTCCGGCGGGGCAGTGGAAAATTTCTCCATCTTCTCTTTAGGCATTATGCCGTATATTACCGCTTCTATTATATTCTCGCTTCTGGTGAAGGTCGTTCCGCAACTTGAAGCGTTGAGCAAAGAAGGTCCTTCCGGCTATCGTAAAATAAGTCAGTATACGCGCTTCTTGGCTCTGCCCATCTCCCTTTTATGGTCAATCACAGCGGTGATGTGGCTTAAAGGGGTTGAGCATGGTGGAAGACCGCTGGTTGAGAGTATGGGTGGTCTTTCCTTTGCGATAACAGGTATCTTATCGCTAACCGCAGGCGCACTTTTTGTGATGTGGCTCGGCGAGCAGATTACAGAATTCGGTATCGGTAACGGTGCCTCGCTAATTATTATGACCGGTATTATCGCCCGTATGCCTCACGCAATTGTTCAAATGTATCAGGATGTTTCCTCCGGCACCATCTCGTCTGATAAACCTATCCTGATTATACTTATATATATAGGGGTTATCATAGCAGTTGTTTATATGACCCAAGCCCAAAGACGAATCCCGGTCCAGTATTCAAAGCATATCAGAGGCAGACAGATGTTCGGTGGACAGAGGCACTTTCTGCCTTTAAGGATAAATCAGGCAGGTGTGATGCCGGTTATCTTTGCCTCTACCTTAATGGCGTTCCCTGATATGGTGAGCAGAGTGTCTAAGTCAGATTTTTTGCATACTATCTTTAGCCGTGGTGAGGCCGGTTTTTGGTACAGTCTCATTTTTGTGGTGCTAATATACTTTTTTACTTATTTCTGGACTGCATTATATTTTAGACCGGTTGAGATGTCTGAAAATCTTAAAGAGTGGGGTAGTTTTATACCCGGTATCAGGCCTGGATATGATACAGCGATATATCTGGAACGGATAATGAATCGGATAGCCCTTGTGGGGGCGACTTTTCTGGCGCTGGTTGCACTTCTGCCCAATATGGCATCTTATGGGCTCGGCGTAGATAAATATGTAACTTCTTTCCTGGGCGGGACAGGAATCTTAATCGTCGTTGGTGTTGGTTTAGATTTGATGCAGAAAATAGAATCGCAACTTTTAGTCAGGGAATACGATGGTTTTCTAAAAAAAGGGAGAATACGGGGGAGAAGATAAGCGACAGAGAGCGTGGAGTGTGGAGCGTATGATAATAGTATTTTTAGGTGCGCCGGGCTCGGGCAAAGGGACTCAGGCACTGATGTTAGCCGATTATCTTAAAACACCTTTTATATCAACCGGCGATATGCTTCGTGATCAGGTGAAACAATCTTCTGTTCTGGGGCTCAAAGCCAAAGCGATTATGGAACAGGGTGAATTGGTCCCTGATAATGATGTCATCAATATGATAAAGGAAAGGGTTGCCCAGAAAGATTGCACCAAAGGTTTTGTTATTGATGGGTTCCCCCGCAATAGCAATCAGGCTAAGGCACTGGATAAGGCAATGATGGAACTCGGCAGGGAGGTTAATAAAGTTGTTTATCTTGAGATTCCGCAGGAGGTTGCGATTGAGCGAAACTGTGGAAGACGGGTCTGCAAAAATTGTCGGGCTAATTATCATATTAAATATTCGCCGCCTAAAACAGACAATAAATGTGACCTCTGCGACCAAGAACTATATCAACGCGATGATGATAAACAGGAAACCGTCGTAAAAAGATATCAGATTTACCTTGAGCAGACTAAAAATCTGGTTGATTATTATCAGGATAGATTGATATCTATAAACGGCGGTCTTCCTATAGAATCTATAGGGCAAAATATCAGGGAAAAACTGAAATTGGCTGTTGGCAGATAGCGGACCTGCCTGCAGCAGGCAGGTAGCAGATAATGATACAATGCAAATCGTCTCGCGAGATTGAGTTAATCCGCAAGGCAGGCGAAATAACCGCAGGCGCTCTGAATTTGGTGTCCGCTGTCATTAAACCTGATATTAGCACTAAATTACTTGACGAAACCGTAGTTAAATATATTAAAGAAAAAGGAGGAATACCTGCTTTCAAAGGATACCGCGGATTCCCCGCAAATATCTGTGCCTCGGTTAATGAAGAGGTGGTTCATGGTATCCCTAATAAACGACTCCTGAAAACAGGCGATATTGTCAGTATTGATATCGGGGTCTGTTATAAGAATTATTATGCGGATGCGGCGATTACCCTGCCGGTGGGGAATATATCAGAAACCGCTAAACATCTTATAAATGTAACTAAACAAGCCCTTTATCTGGCAATAAAAAAGGTTAGGGCAAATGTAAGATTATCCGAGATTTCGGCAACCATCCAGAATTTTGTGGAGGGGAATCGTTTTTCCGTCGTGCGCGATTTGGTCGGACACGGCATCGGCTCTGTAATGCACGAAGAACCTCAGATACCTAATTATGTGGATAAAGAGACCCGTCCGAACGGCTCGTCCGGGCGGGCAAACAGATTAGATAACGAGGTCATCCTGAAGGAAGGAATGGTGCTTGCTATAGAGCCAATGGTAAATGAGGGAACTTATCAGGTTGAGACAATCACTAATGGCTGGACCGTTGTTACCAAAGACCGTAAACTCTCAGCCCATTTTGAACATACAGTGTTGGTAAAAGGAGATGGAAGTGATATCCTGACAGCGTGAGAGTATCTCTATAACTATGCCAAAAGAAGAACAGATAAAAACAGAAGGAGTGGTGTTAGAAGCATTACCTAATGCGATGTTCAAGGTGGAACTGAAGAATAAACATGTAATTCTGGCACATGTAGCAGGTAGACTGAGGATGCATTTTATTAAGATTTTACCCGGTGATAAGGTTACGGTAGAAATATCACCATATGACCTCTCTAAGGGCAGGATAACCTATAGGGGAGGCTAGCGGAGAGGTAGTTCGTATGAAAGTAAGACCATCAGTGAAACGGATTTGTGAAAACTGCCAGATTGTAAGAAGAAAAAAAGTGGTGAGAGTTATCTGTTCTAATCCAAGACATAAACAAAGACAGGGATGAATGGGAATTGCTGATTTTGGATTTCGGATTATAGGAGAATATTATGGCACGAATTGCTGGAGTTGAGATACCCTCTGCTAAAAGAATAGAAGTAGGACTTGCTTATATCTACGGCATTGGATTGGTTACCTCCCGGCGGGTATTAAAAGAAGCCGGTATTGACCCTAATATACGGGTGAAAAATCTGACCGAAGAACAGATAAGCAAACTAAATATAGAAATTGATAAACACTATACAGTGGAAGGGGCATTAAGACGTCAGATTGTTCAAAATATTCAGCGATTAAAAGATATTGGTTCTTATAGAGGATTGCGTCACCGTAAGGGGTTGCCTGTCAGAGGTCAGAGGACTCGTTCCAATGCCAGAACCCGTAAAGGTCCTCGCAAGACCGTAGCCGGCAGAAAGATGGCGGCTGAAAAGACCTAATTAGTAGTTCGGAGTTAGTAGTTATGAGTTCGCAGTCTCCGAACCCACCGCCCCAAAGGGGCGTCGCCCGCAGGCGAACCTCGCCCTAATGGCGGGAGGCTCGCCGAAGATGGACATCGGGGCGGCTAACTCACCCGCTCCGAACTAAATGAAAGGAACTAGAAACTATGGGAACACAAAAGGCAAAAGTAATGGATGCGGCCCCGAAAGCTTTCGGAGATGATAAGCGGAAAGAAAAAGGGGGGGGGAAAGTAACACCCTCTCCTAAAGAGACCAAGAAGAAGATTAAACGGACTCTAACCAGGGCAATTGGTTATATAAAATCAACCTTCAACAATACGATTATTACCATAACTGACGAACAGGGCAATGTGCTTTGCAGTGCTTCAGGTGGAACAATAGGGTTTAAAGGTTCACGCAAGAGCACGCCCTTTGCAGCCCAGAGAGCAGCAGCCAGTCTTATTGATAAAATCCGTAAATTCGGCATCAAAGAATTAGAGGTTAAAGTAAAAGGACCGGGTTCGGGAAGAGAATCTGCCATCAGAGCCCTGATGGCAGGAGACTTGACAATTACTACTATAGAAGATATTACCCCTTTACCTCATAATGGTTGCCGCCCCCGTAAAAAACGACGAGTATAGACGTCGTCCCGACAGAATTCGTCGGGAAAACTCAAAACTCAAGACCCAAGACGCCCGCCTCCCCGCCGCCCAACTTCGTTGGGCGAGCCTCCCGCCTTAGGCGAGGTTCGCCCTGCGGGGCGACGCCCCTTTGGGGCGGGAGCCTCCCCGCCTCGCCGAGCGAGAGCGAGGTTGGGAGAGCGAGGCTGGGCAAAACGCAAGGAGTCTTAATGGCAAAAATATCTGCACCCAAATGTAAAATATGCCGTAGAGAAAAGGAAAAATTATTCCTGCGCGGTAAAAGATGCGAAACCGTTCGCTGTGCAGTAGAGCGTCGGGCTTATCCACCAGGTCAACACGGAACAAAAAGGAAAAGGCCACGGCTTACAGACTATGGATTGCATCTCAGAGAAAAACAGAAACTTAAAAGAATGTATGGTGTTACCGAACGGCAGTTCAAAAGATACTTCCACAAGGCACAGATTCAAACAGGTAATACCGGCGAAAATATGCTGGTTCTGTTGGAAACACGGCTTGATAATGTTCTCTATCATGTCGGCTGGGCTACCTCTCGTTCCCAGGCAAGACAATTTATATCGCATGGCCATATTATGATAAATAATAAAAAGGTTACTATCCCATCTTTTAATGTTAAAGCCGGCGATATTATTACACCAAATAAACACGAAACCAGTCAGAAATTACTCACAACCTGGCGTGAATTTGCCAAAAAAGACCTGATACCATCCTGGTTAAGAAGAAAGGACGACATCCAACAGACAGATGTAATTCAGTTGCCCAAAAGAGAAGATATTACTATCCCTGTTAACGAACAGTTAGTAGTAGAATTTGCTTCAAGATAATTCCGCTATTAGCTATTGGCTAATAGCGAATAGCCAAAAGCAAATAGCCAAAGGAGTAATTGTATGAAAATAAAATGGCGAGAATTTGAAATGCCTGCAAAGGTCACGGTTGACCAGAAAACATATAGTTCCACCTATGGTTTGTTTGTAGCAGAACCGTTTGAACGAGGATTTGGCCATACTATCGGTAATGGGTTAAGACGTGTCCTTCTGAATTCCATTGAAGGCGCCGCACCGGTCTCGGTGAAAATTAAAGGCGTGGAACACGAATTCTCTACAATAGATGGCGTCAGGGAAGATGTGGTTGAAATTGTTCTTGCCCTGCAAAAATTAGTTATTCAGATGGATTCTAATGAACCCAAGAAATTACTGCTTGAAGTAGAGCGTCAGGGAATTGTTACCGCAGCAGATTTCAAACCTGACCCCGCTATCCAGATTATTAATCCTGAAATGCTTATTGCTACTTTAGTAAAAGAAAGAGATTTGATGCTTGAGGTAACGGTCAGAAAAGGCCGCGGTTATGTGACGGTTGAGGAACACATAACTCCTGATGAAGACCACGAAATAGGCGTTATCTTAATGGATTCTTTATTCTCACCTGTAACCAGAGTTAGTTATAAAGTGGAAAACACCAGGGTTGGTAAAAGAACAGATTATGAAAGATTGATTATAGAAATATTCACTAAGGGTTCAATTGCTCCTGAAATGGCGTTGGCTGAAGCGGCAAAGATTTATCGTAAACACCTTAATCCCTTTGTACATTATTTTGAGGTTGGCAGAGAACTGCAGGTTGATGAGCGCAAGGAAAAAGAAGAGATTGAAAGAGAAAAATCGTCTGCCGAAATGCAACGAAAGTTTGCCCTGCCGATTACAGAATTGGATTTATCAACACGGGCTTCACGATGCCTGGCAAAACTAAAAGTTCAAACTATCAAAGACCTCGCATCTTATAGCGAAACAGATTTACTCAAAGTCCCAAATTTTGGTAAGACCTCTCTTAAGGAAATTAAAAAGAAAATGAGTGAAATGATGGGGTTGGCTCTTGGAATGGATTTGAGCACCATTACAGTTGAGAAATAGACCCCTATCTCACTTTACAGGTTCGCTGAGTTTACCTGTCCTGTCCTTCTCCCGATGGACATCGGGACAGAGGGATAAGGACAGATCCCGTCCCTCATGGGACCCCGTCGCCCTCTACAGGGTGACCCTGGAAGGGTCAGAGGGGTAGGGATAAGGGCTCACTGCAAGGCGGGAAGTTTGTAACTATTGTAACCTTTGTAACTATTGTAACATTAAAAGAACAACATTATGAGGCACGGTAAAAAATGGCGTAAATTGGGACGAAAAGACAGTCACTATAAATTAATGGGACGCAATCTGATTGCCGCGCTCTTTGAACACGAGAGAATCATCACCACAGAACAGAAGGCAAAAGAATTCAGGAGTTCTGCAGAAAAACTGATTACCCTCTCCAGAGAACCATCCCTCCACCACTATCGCTTAGTGTTATCAAGACTTCAAAACGAGAATGTGGTCCAGAAACTCTTCAAAGAAATAGCCCCTCGTTTCAAAGACCGACCCGGCGGATATACCAGAATTATTAAATTGGGAGGTTCACGATTAGAAAAAACCAAAAACCCGGGCAAATATAGTTGGAACCGGCTCGGGGATAATGGTAGAAGGGTAATATGGGAGTTGGTAATCAGGAAAGAGAAATCAGCAAAGGCGAAAAAAGCCGAAAAGGAAACTAAAACCAAAGAAATTGTCCCTGTAAAATAGCCCCCGCATCTAAATGGCAGAGAAAATAGTAGTTTATTAGAGAGGTTAGTAAGCCATTTAGGTGCGGGGGAATGGCTTTGTTATGCCTGACCCCGAAGGCATTCGGGGTTTGGCGGAAAATTCCATATCACGCCAGAGGCGGATATGCCTCAAGTAGCACAATAACATACTCAGATGCCAGATTGTGTTTTCTGTAAAATAGTGGAAGGCAAATTGCCATCAACAAAGATATTTGAAGATGAACACAGCATCGCCATGTTTGATATCAATCCTGTCGCTACTGGTCATACACTTTTTATAACTAAAGAACACTATCCCACCTTTCTTGATGTTCCCAGCGAAAAGATAGGCGTTCTCTTTATCAATATGCCAAGGGTTATCTCCGCAATACTTCAGGCAACAGCCGCGGAGGGTTTCAATGTCATCCAGAATAACCATCGTTGTGCCGGACAGTTGATATCTCACTTACATTTCCATATCATTCCGCGCCATACTGCTGACCAGATTCACTTTAACTGGAAAACCCAACCATACCAGAAAGATAAAACGGAGGAACTGGCAAAGGTCATCAGACAGAAATTAGCCAATAGCAAACGATGAACAAAGAATATGAGATAAGAGTTGCTAAACTTGAAAAACTCAAAGCACTGGGCATCAATCCCTATGCTTACTCTTTTCCTTCGGACAGTGAGTCCTTGGTAGCCACCATCCTGGGAAGGACAGGACGAACCTGTAAGCAGCCTATCCCTATTAAAACAGTGCTCGGCAATTTCCGAGAAGACTTTTCAGATCACCCCGTTACTATCGCCGGCAGAATTATCGCCATGCGCTCTCACGGCAAGGTGTGTTTCTTAGACCTCAAAGACCAAACCGATAAAATCCAACTCTATATCAAGAAAGATAAGATATGCGACAGAGAATATCAAATATACGAACTTCTTGATATCGGCGATATTATCGGCGTTGAGGGTACGCTCTTTAAGACCAAGACAGGTGAGACTACTATCCTCGTGAGTTCTCTGATTTTATTATCCAAAGCACTTTTGCCGTTGCCAGAAAAATGGCACGGATTGCAGGATGTAAATCTACGCTATCGCCAGCGATATCTTGACCTGATTGCTAACAGCGAGGTTCGTAGAACTTTTACTTTACGCAGTTGTATCATCCGGCATATCAGAGAATATATGCAGGAGCAGGGCTTTATGGAAGTAGAGACGCCGATGATGCAGCCGATTCCGGGCGGAGCCACGGCACAACCCTTTATCACCCATCACAATACCCTTGAGATGGATTTATACCTGCGCATTGCCCCTGAATTATACCTCAAGCGGCTTCTGGTCGGCGGTTTTGAACGGGTCTACGAGATAAATAGAAACTTCCGTAACGAAGGCATCTCCACCCAGCATAACCCAGAATTCACAATGCTGGAGGCATATCGGGCTTATGCTGATTATAATGATATGATGTCCCTTACAGAAAATGTGATTGTCTATACCGCAAGTAAAATATTGCCGTCTCTGAAAACCACCTACGAAAAAGACGAGATAGATTTAACTCCACCCTGGCAGAGAAAGAAATATTTAGAGTTGTTCCAAGAATACTGCAAAACTGGGTGGGAAAATGAAAAAGAGGTCATCGCCAAAGCAAAGACAGAGCAGATACCTACCGAAAAAAGAACCTATGAAGATATTGCAAGTGACCTGTTTGAGAGATTGGTAGAGCCACATCTCACAGGTCCAATATTTATTACCGATTACCCCCGCTCTCTCTGTCCTCTGGCAAAGACTCATCGTGATAATCCTGAACTGGCTGAGCGATTTGAGTTATACATAAGCAGGATGGAGATTGCCAATGCCTTTAGCGAGTTAAATGACCCATTAGAGCAGAAAGAGAGATTTTTAGCACAATTAAAGAACAAAGCCGAAGGTATGGTCTCGCTTGACGAGGATTATATCAATGCCCTGATGCACGCAATGCCGCCTGCCGGCGGATTGGGAATCGGAATTGACAGGGTGGTAATGATTCTTACCAATAACCCTTCTATCAGGGATGTGATACTTTTCCCAACCTTACGCAATATATAGCCCGGCACATAATTATCCCATCAGGAATGTGTGGGACGAAAGGAGTATTGTTATGAACGAGCAGAAGAGAATCACCATACCTTATCTATATGAGTTAAAGAAAAAGGGTGAGCCGATTTCCTGGCTTACCGCTTACGATTTCCCTATCGCATCGCTGGTTGACCAATCTGGAATAGAAATGATTTTAGTGGGCGATTCCGCCAGTATGGTGGTGTATGGAAATTCTTCAACCTTACCTATTACGATGGATATGATGATAGAACATTGTCGTGCGGTCAGACGCGGTGCGCCTAATGCCTTCGTTATCGGCGATATGCCCTTCCTGTCATATCAGGTATCTATTGAGTCTGCGGTGTATAATGCAGGTCGCTTTATGAAAGAAGGTGGCTGTGATGGCATTAAGTTAGAAGGTGGTGCAAGGGTTGCGGAAACAGTCAGGGCTATTGTTAATGCCGGTATCCCTGTCGCAGGTCATATCGGATTAACACCACAATCAAGCGCTATGTTAGGTGGCTTCAAGGTGCAAGGCAAAGATGTTCACAGCGCTATCTCCCTGATTGAGGATGCAAAGGCATTAGAGAACGTTGGCGCTTTTGGTGTCCTATTAGAATGTGTCCCAACCAAAGTGTCTTCTATTATAAGAAAGAACTCAAATATTCTTGTTTTTGGTATCGGTGCCGGTGATGATGTGGACGGTCAACTGCTCATCATCCACGATATCCTTGGATTGTATCAATGCTTTACCCCGAAGTTTGTCAGGCAATATGTTAATCTTTCTTCCATCATAGCAGATGCTCTCAGCAAATACCGCAGTGAGGTCAAAACTCGTCAGTTTCCTGCCCGAGAACATTCTTTTACTATCCCTGCGGAAGAGTTGAAGAAGGTGGAAGAATATCTTGCTTTGAAGAAACTTGTCCCCGCGAAAGCGGGGAATGAAGCATAGAGCGTTTTGCGTCATCCCGCACCCATTCGGACGAAGTTTTATTAGAAGAGGATGTAGATATGGGTGAAACCAGAGTTAAGGTTGGTATACTAAACTTAACCGATGCGCGCCTCAAGGCAGTTGAGGTGGAGTGTATTGTGGATACCGGTGCTACACTAACGGTCATTCCCAGAGATATTTTAATTCAGGCAAAAATCACACCAGATGGTAAGATACAGTTGCATTTAGCCGACGGTCGGGAAATCAGTCGTGATTACG
>JASEHY010000299.1 GCA_030018555.1 Planctomycetota bacterium | reverse complement strand
AAGGGCGGGGAAATATCAGAAGAGAAACCACAAGTTCAAAAGTTATGAACCACTAATACAACGTGTCTAAAAAGCCACGTTGAAATCACTCGGTGCTTGATTCAGACTGGACTTTTTGGACAGCCTGATAAAGGTCTCGCACCTTTTCAGCGAGTTCGGAAAATTGTTGGTGATTGAGTGTCTGGTCTTTATCGCTTACTGACTCAGCCGGGTTTCTATGGACCTCAATTATGAGTCCATCCGCTCCGGCGGATACCGCGGCAAGCCCCATCGGCAGAACTAAACCGGCTCTCCCTGTCCCATGCGATGGGTCAACGATAACCGGTAGATGAGTCAGTTCCTTCACGGCTGCAACCGCACTTAAATCAAGGGTGTTTCTGGTATAGGTCTCAAAGGTGCGAATACCCCTTTCGCAAAGGATTACATCAGGGTTACCCTCATTAAGAATATATTCGGCACAGGAGAGCCATTCTTCAATAGTAGAAAGCATTCCCCTTTTTAAGAGGATGGGCTTATTAGTTTTTCCCACTTCCTTGAGTAGCGAGAAGTTTTGCATATTTCTGGCGCCTATCTGAAGGACATCAGCATATTCCGAGACCCAGGAGACATCTCTGGTATCAAGGACTTCGGTAACGATAGGTAAGCCGGTTTCCTTCCTTGCTCTTTCAAGTATTTTAAGTGCCTTTAATCCGAGTCCCTGGAAGGCATAAGGAGAAGTTCTGGGCTTGAATGCGCCGCCGCGGAACATATCGGCACCGGCATTCTTCACCGCATGTGCTGTCTGGAGTGTCTGTTCCTCACTCTCAACAGTGCAGGGACCGGCGATAATAATCAATCCCTCACCAACTTTGACATTATTAACCTTTACAATAGTTCTTTTCTTATCACCTAAAGCAACTAATTTCAACGTTTTCATTTTTACATTATGAGACTGTTGACAAACCCCTCTTTTGTTCCCGAAGGATTTCGGGACGAGAGCCGATTTATCGGCTCGTGGCAATCT
>JASEHY010000298.1 GCA_030018555.1 Planctomycetota bacterium | reverse complement strand
TACAACCTGTCCCTCCCCCGAGACTTCGGGGAAGCAGTCCTACTTGGGAATCTTCATTCGGGAAAAGAAAATGAGGTTAAAATTAAGGATAGCGGGAAAGGAAAACCCTGTCTCGTTGCTTCTATCAGAATAAAAGGGGAAAAGAGTGAGAAGATTCTTGAGATGCTAATCCCATCTCTTATTAAAGAGATGCGGTTCCCGAAATCAATGTGGTGGTCAGAAAAGACCCTGACCTTTGCGAGGCCAATAAGATATATCCTGGCGCTATTTGATAACAGATGTCTAAAGGTCAAATTAGGCGTCCCTGACGGGACTACCTCCCCGAAGACTCGGGGTAGGGGCGGGATTCCTTGTGGAAACAAAACCCGTGGACATTCTTTTTTCCATCATAAACCGATTGTCATCAAATCCGCTGACATAGGGAAATATCAAGAAGCCCTGAAAAAGGCAAAGGTTATTGTTGACCCTGCCGAGCGAAAAAGCATTATGAACGAACAGATAAAAGAGATTGCCGAAAAATACAATGTCTTGTGCAATGAGCCAGATTTAGTGGATGAGGTTACAAATCTGGTTGAATATCCTATCGCGATAGAGTGTCAGTTTGACGAGCCATTTCTTTCGTTACCTGCCCCGGTAATAGAGTCCGCAATGAAATCGCATCAGAGATATTTTCCCCTCAGAGACAGCAACAATAAACTTATCCCCAGATTTATTGTTATCAGCAATAATCCCGATTTATCTAAATCTGCTCTGATAAAAGAAGGGAATGAACGGGTCATCAAGGCACGGCTTTCAGATGCTTCTTTCTTCTGGAAGGAAGACAGGAAAATACCGTTTTCAGAGTATGCCAGAAGATTAGATTCTATCGCTTTCTTAGGCAAACTCGGAACTATGGCTGATAAGGCAAAACGACTTGAGCAATTAGCACTCTTTATCGCTGAAGGATGGTGTAGCGACAGGTTCGCGGAGTTTATCCTGACCCCGATTTTATCGGGGGAAGGGCTCACTGC
>JASEHY010000297.1 GCA_030018555.1 Planctomycetota bacterium | reverse complement strand
GGGCTGTTTCTATCATAAAACACGCTAATCCCTGCGGTTATGCAACGGGCAGGAGTCTAAAGAACGCATTTGAGCGGGCATGGCAGGGCGACCCGACAAGCGCCTTTGGCAGTGTTATCGCTCTCTCCAAACCCCTTGATATGGAGGTAGCCGAACTCCTATCAGAACGGTTTGTAGAAGTAGTCGTTGCCCCTTCTGTAAATAAAGATGCCTTTTTATATCTTAAGGCATTAGGTAAGGAAAAAGTCAATCTGCGGCTCCTTGAGGTTGGAGAATTGACACGCTCTGATTCTACACTGCTTCGCTATATCAACGGCGGTTTATTAGAGCAGGAAGCGGATAACAAATTCTATCTTACCGCGTCGTTCCAGGAACTCTTTACAAAGCCGTTTGTTGCTAAATGTGAGAATAGCGGTAAAGAACTTACAGTAGGAATAGTTACCAAAAAGAGTCTGCCTCCGACTCGCATTGGTTTATATGAATTTGCCCTGCGCTATATCAAACACCTTAAATCTAACGCCATAGGAATAGTTAGAGAATATTCCAACGGTCATTATCAGGTACTGGGTATGGGCTGTGGTCAGCCTAATCGTAGGGACTCTGTGGCACTCGCAGGACAAAAGGCAATAGATAATCTTAAATTAGAATACGACCAGAGGGAGTCCCGTAGGGGCGAGCAAGGGCGAAAGGTAAAAGGGTCTGCGGAAAAATATATCACGACAGAATTAGGTAGTGACAGAGTAGTATTGGTTTCTGATGCCTTTTTCCCGTTCCGTGACGGGATTGATAATATTGCTAAATACGGTGTGAAATATGTTATTCAGCCGGGTGGCTCGGTGAGAGATGACGAGGTAATAAAAGCGGCTGATGAGCATAAGATAGCAATGCTCTTTACCGGCGTGAGAAAGTTCTATCATTAGAGACTCTTATAAGCGCAGTGAATTAGAGTCTCTTATCCCGTAGTGCCGCCTCTGGAGCCGCCTTAGGCGAGCCTCGCCCTGCGGGGCGGGCCGCCCGTATGGGCGAGCCTCGCCCTGCGG
>JASEHY010000296.1 GCA_030018555.1 Planctomycetota bacterium | reverse complement strand
ACCCGGGGCACTTACCGAATTCGGAAAGTGCAGTTTAATCTCAAATACGGTTCCCATTCTTCTCACCTCCTTTCGGGAATTTAGTTGATAAGTTAAATAGTTAGTTCTTCCGTCATATTAAATTCTAATGGGACGCAGATGAACACAGATTTACAGCCCGTACGGGTGTGTCCTATTTGACGGATAAGGGATAAATATGTCAAGGGAAATCTGCCACCCTTCGCTTATGCTCAGGGTAAACTCCGACACAAAGACACGAAGAATAAATTACTTTCCCTTTGTGTCTTCGTGACTTTGTGGCAAGATATACTTTCCTATACATAAACAAAAAAGACGTGGTCCCGCCTCGGCGGGAGCACCACGTCTTCTCGTTCGTTGATATTCAACCTACAATATTAGTTAATCACAACTGTGTCACTCGTTCCGGTCTTAGCACCACCATCTGTTGCGGTTATGGTAAATGACTCTGTAGTTAATCCAGTTGCTATGTAGTAAACTGTTGCCCGGCAGCAGGATTACCTTATTTCTTAGATAAAGATGCCTTATGTTGCTTGATTTCTGCCTGGCGAATCATTTTGGCAAAGATGGTTATATTAAAATCACAGCGCCGGGACATTCTTTCTCTTATTTCGTGAATCTTCTTGATATGTTCTGGTTCTTTCATCCACTTAGTCCTCCATAAAAAACTCAGGGGTTACGATTTCCGGTACAAACAGACCTGCCGAGGTATTAAAAAGTTTTATTTTTCTTCTTTTGGTTACATTAGCAAAGTGAGAACAGTTCCAGGTAACAAGGTAATCTATTTTGTAGTATGTTACATAGGATAGATGAAAAGCATCGCCCAAGTATCTATCTGGAACTATCCCGGCACTTATGTATTTATCAGCCAAATCCTGAATTTCATCAACTAACTCTAAAAGATAAACGTCTTCAATTAATTGGAGGAATCTTGACCTTTTAGGTTCCCCTGCTGCTTCTAACTCCATTCGGGTAACCATAGATATCCAAAGTTCATACGAATGTTTGACATTTTCCCACCAGTCGCGGGTTATGTCTTTTTGATAAGTTATACGGTCGTCAAAATAGGCGCTTATTACAGAAG
>JASEHY010000295.1 GCA_030018555.1 Planctomycetota bacterium | reverse complement strand
ACCCTGACGGGTTCTTCAGGGCAAGAACCCGGAACGGGTAAATCGCACCGCTACAATTACCCAATAAGATAAAATGGACTTATGAAACCACTTGTAAACTTATACCAGATACGAGATAAAGGAGGTAATTGATTATGGCTACAGGAGACAAAAGAAGGGACTCACGAATACCGATAAAAGGTGGTATGGTTCAATACAAGGAGGCAGGTGGAGGACTCTTTGCTATTTTCAAAGGTGCTTCTGAACAGTATCCTATCTTGAATATCAGTACCCGAGGCATGAGGTTCTTGACCGCTGATACCCTCTCAAAGGATGACAAACTTTCTTTTTCCGTCATCATTCCAATATTGGGCGGAGAACCCCTTAAGGTTGATGGCAGGGTTGCTTGGGTAAAGTCATCCCCTCGTTTTAATGCCGATATCGTCGGCGTGCAATTCACTGCGATGACAAAGAAATCAATACACAGATTGAAGAACCTGATAGAATTCCTCGGCAAAAAGATAAAGATTAAGCAGACAGTAAAGATTCTATTCTCAGAGCAACAGCGACAGCAACCGACTCTATGGCAACTCGCCCGTGATTTTAATGTTAATGTTAATATTATTGACGGCTCTCTTACCGATGTATCCACCTGGATGGTATTACGGATAGAAGGTGAAAAGGATGAAGTTATGAAAGTCCTGGAGTATCTAAAAGAAGGTGGAGCAAGAATTCTCGCCGTTCAAGGGAAATAATAAGCCATGAAGCAATTCGGCTTATCCAAAAAGGAACGCATCATAACCAACAAAGAGTTCTCTCTAACTTATCAACAGGGGATTATAAAAAAAACTGGATGTCTGATGGTGCGATATCTTCCCAATAATTTAGGGTATGCCAGATTGGGAATCGCTCTTAGTACAAGATTCTTTCCCACTGCGGTAAAGCGCAATCGGATAAAACGGCTTATTCGCGAGGCATTCAGACTCAACAAGCACAAATTACCAAAGGGATTGGATATTATCATCAGCATCAGAATAGACGGAAATACCGATTCAACGAAACCAGTTACTTTATCAGAAATACAAACAGACTTATTAAAGGTTTTTTACGGTATAAGTATAAAATAGGAACCACAGATTTCACTCTACGAACCCTGACGGGTTCTTCCCACGACCCTGAAGGGTCTCTGGACGAGAACCCTGAAGGGCTGAGCGAGAACCCGGAACGGG
>JASEHY010000294.1 GCA_030018555.1 Planctomycetota bacterium | reverse complement strand
CCAAGGCATTCACTATGCACCCTTAGTATCTTGACCACATTTCTATCCTAAAGCCTCTTTATGCACTATTCTTATTTGTCAAAGAGCAATTAGTAATTTGTTAATATGACAAAAATATAAATTGTTGTCAAGAATTTATACTTTTTTTATATATTTTTTGAATAATTCCTATAGGTGGTGTTTGATCCCTGATGGGACTACTTTTCCCTTGACCCCGCCACGCCCCGAAAATATTCGGGGCGCCCCGATATCTATCGGGGAGAAGGGACTTGTGCCTCGCCCCGTTAGGGGCAATTAAAACTGCTACAACTATTTTAATCCCATAATTTTCTTGCAGTTTGATTAAAGAATACTATTATATAGAGTGCTATTCGGGGCGTGGCTCAGCCTGGATAGAGCGCTTGGTTCGGGACCAAGAGGTCGGTGGTTCAAATCCACTCGCCCCGATATCGTTTGTCTTTACAGGAAAACTTCGTAACCATTTTTCACCGCCGAGACGCGGAGAACGCAGAGGAAAAATAAAGGAGTTTTTATATGGTAATAAAAAATACTTCCAATAGTAACTCTATTAGAACACAGAGATTTAGCGGGGAAAAGCCCGCTGATAAGTCAAGATATATAAATCCGGCCGGGTTTAGTGAGATTTTTATTTCATCCAGTAGATTAATTTCGGTGTATGCTGAAAAATCTTGGCAACCACCAACCGATATTTACGAGACTGATAAAGAAGTTGTTATTCGCAGTGAGATTGCCGGAATGAAGCCTGAGGAAATAAATGTATCTTTGTATGAAAATCGCCTGTTAATAACCGGCACCCGCAATGAACACGATAGCCGAACCAAAAGGAATTTCAGACAAATGGAAATAAATTACGGAAAGTTTGAAAAGACCATAGAAATTTACAACAATGTAGAAGCAGAAAAAATATCTGCCTCGTATAAAGACGGATTCCTACAAATCGTGATACCTAAATCCAAAAAACTTCAATCAGTACACCATACTGTTACTGTTCAACATATTGAAATTGTTCAATTAACTGAACCATAAATGGTATTATCCATGTATTAAAAGGGAATCTTTCGTTCTAACGGCAGTAACCCGCCTACGGCGGATCTAACTGGCTGTAACGACCTTCGGTCTAACAGTCAGTAAGAGGAGGTTTTAATGACAAAGTCGGATGATAAAGATTTAAATAATATATCTTCTTCCCCCCCTTTTTTTGAGAAGGAAGAAATTGTGCCGGTAAACACCCTATCACAAAAGATAACA
>JASEHY010000293.1 GCA_030018555.1 Planctomycetota bacterium | reverse complement strand
GCCCTAGCAACGGGCGCCCGTCGGGGCGTTTTAATAGGGCGTGTTTAATTTCTTGACATAGTTAGACGAAAGTTTTATGGTAAGGGCTAAGGGCTAGGGCTATTATATATGAGACTGAAAAAACCACAAGGGACTGAGGATATTCTTCCAGAACAAATACCATTATGGCGTTATCTGGAGGATACCGTTCGGAATACTTTTGAGAGATACAACTACTCTGAGATAAGAACCCCTATAATGGAGTTCTATTCCCTTTTTAATCGTTCTATCGGCGAGACAACTGATATCATAGAAAAGGAGATGTATTTCCTCCGCACACGGGAACACGAGGAAGGGACTAAGGACTTGCTGACTTTAAGACCTGAGTTAACCGCCCCGATTGTGAGAGCATATTTAGAGCATAATTTTGATAAGACCCGCTCATTCCAGAAATGGTATTATTACGGACCGCTTTTCAGGCACGAGCGTCCCCAGAAAGGGCGGCTTCGTCAGTTCCACCAGATAGGAGTTGAGGTGCTCGGCTCGTATGATGCTTTTAGTGATGTTGAGGTGATTGACCTTGCGATGACACTTTTGAGATTGTTAGGTATAAATGATTGCCAGTTAGACCTTAATTCTATGGGCTGTCCTGATTGCAGGAAGACCTATAGTAAGGCATTGAGAGAGGCACTTGAGGGGTCTGTTTCTAAACTATGCGAGAATTGTCAGCAGAGATTTAATAAAAATATTCTCCGAATTCTTGACTGTAAGGATAAAAGATGTTATGAAATTAGTTTCAATATTGCGTCGTTGGATAGGTATTTGTGCCAGAGATGTAATGAACATTTTAGGAAAGTTAAGAAAGGACTTGAGGATAACAGGATAGCGTATCGTTTGAATAATCGCTTGGTGAGAGGGTTTGATTATTACACGAAGACGGTGTTTGAGATAACGCATTCCGGATTAGGGGCGCAGAATGCGCTCTGTGGCGGCGGGCGGTATGATGGACTGATTGCCCAGTTCGGCGGTCCACCAACCGGTGCGGTGGGCTTCGCTATGGGCGTGGAAAGGATTATAGAAGTCCTCGCTGCGAAGAAAAGGATTGAGCCGAGAGGTCCCTCGGTATATCTGGCGGTTACTGATGAGTCCCTGAAATCAGAGTGCTACAAATTACTCAGAGAACTGCGGGAGAATCTGGTTTCTGCCGAGATGGATTACGAACAGAAGAGTTTGAAAGCCCAATTCAGGAATGCAGATAGAATCAAGGCAAGGTTCGTGGCTGTCTTAGGCACAAAGGAGTTGTCAAAGGGTACGGTAACGCTTAAAGAGATGGCAACAGGTAAGGAAAGAGAGGTAGAATTAAAATCTCTTGTTGAAACGATAAAAGAGTAATAATGTAATCCCCCGATGTAACATCGGGACCCCGACAAGTAGTCGGGATAAGTCGCTGATAACGCCCATACGGGCTAACAGCGACTAATAAGAGCCAGTCCGCCAGAGGCGGATCCGACGCTCAAACGGTCGCCCGTAGGGG
>JASEHY010000292.1 GCA_030018555.1 Planctomycetota bacterium | reverse complement strand
TATGAGACCCTTCACTACGTTCAGGGTGAGTCTGTTGACTTTGTCAACAACCTCAAATTAACTACTATGGCTACCGAAACAATTTCTCAACGAAGTATAATAAGCGATTTTCAGTATCCTTTTGATTTGAGTGCCGAGAGCGCCCTACTTGGCTCTTTACTCCTTGATAATACCCAGATGGGCGAAGTGTTAGAAATCATCAAAGCAAACCATTTTTATCATCTCCCTCATAGATTAATATTTGAAACGATGGTTCAATCGTTTGATAACCGCAAGGTATTTGATACGGTTATTCTTAAGAACGAACTGCTTAAAAAAGGTAATCTGGAGAAAGTGGGCGGTATTGAAAACATCGTTTCTATTCTTGAGTCAGTCCCCACCGCCAGTAATGCGATTTACTATGCAGAGATAATTAAAGAAAAATATATCTTAAGAACACTTGCCAATATCTCTGATGATATCCGCCTGAAAATTAATCGGGGTCAGACAGAAAGTGAAACACTACTTGAAGAAGCCCAAAAAAGTATCTTTGAGATATCTCAGGAAAAGGATAAAACAGAAGTTGTTAGTATAAAAGATATTGTTACCGATGTTTTCCGGCAAATCCAGAGTAAGAGCACGGCAATTACAGGATTATCAACGGGCTTGAGTAAAATTGATGAACTCACGAGTGGCTTACAACCCAGTCAGTTTGTTGTGATAGCAGGCAGGCCCGGGAGCGGTAAGTCCAGTTTCGCCTTACGGCTTATGGAAGAGGTTGCCATTAAGGGAAAAAAACCTGTAGTCCTGTATACCCTTGAGGTAACCGCAGAACAGATTGTCAAAAACCTTCTCTGTACCATTGCCCGGATTGACAGTAACAAATTTAGAAAAAGTATGCTAACCGAGGAAGAAAGACGCCATCTGTTAGATGTATTGGAACTGCTGAAAGAAACACCTATTTTTATTGATGATACCTCCGGATTATCAGTGTTTGAGTTACGAAATCGCTCCAGACGGCTGAAAAGCCAGAATGATATCCAGTTAATTATAGTTGATTATCTTCAGTTGATGAGATGGGAAGATGCCGAATATCGGGAAAGAGAAATCGCCTATATCTCCTCATCATTAAAAGGGCTTGCCAAAGAGTTAAATATCCCGGTTGTGGCAATGGCGCAATTAAGCAGAGAACCTGAAAGGAGACCTCTTTCTACCAAACACCCAAGACCAAGACTATCAGACCTGCGAGAATCCGGCGCTATTGAACAGGATGCCGATGTGGTCCTGCTTCTTTATAGAGATGAAATGTATAATCCGGAAGACGAGAAGGTTAAAAATGTTTGCGAAATTAATATCGCTAAACAGAGAAATGGCCCTTCAGGAAATACCGTGAAAGTAACATTCCTGAAAGAGTTTTACCGTTTTGAAGACCGTGCCATAGAAGAAATGGAAGAGATGGGAGAAGAAATCTAATATCTGATGAACACCATTACAATCAACTGGCTTTTTAATATTATTATCACCATAGTTGTATTATTTGCCGGCACTCATCTGGCGCAAGCCCAGACGCCATCTGAT
>JASEHY010000291.1 GCA_030018555.1 Planctomycetota bacterium | reverse complement strand
GCAGTGTTAATAGAACATTACGCTGCGAAGAATCTTTCCAGCGAGCCCAATAGCGCACGATGTATCATTATAGGTTTTTGTCTGGTCCCATCATCAGCGGTATAATCTAATGAGAATCTTTCTGGCAGATTGAAATCCACCTGACAGGTGAAACACTGCCATGCTCTGCCCAGACAATCTTTGATGTCAATATCTGCCTTAGGTCCGTAGAAAACTGCCTCGCCTTCTGCGACCTCATAGGGGATATTGAGCGTTTCTATTGCCTTTCGCAAGGCATCTGTTGCTATATCCCAGTGTTCTTTCGTTCCAACATATTGAGGAGGTCTTGTGGCAAGCCGAATTCTAAAATCGCTGAATCCGAATGCTCTGAGGATAGATATGCCGAGTTTTATTACATTCATTATTTCCTGATGGAGTTGGTCTGGTTTGCAGAAGATATGAGCATCGTCCTGGGTGAACCCTCGCACGCGTAAAAGTCCCTGGATAACGCCTGAACGTTCATAGCGATAAACGGTGCCGAGTTCTGCCCAACGTAAAGGCAATTCACGATAACTTCGCACCTTAGTCTGATAGACCAGAATATGTCCGGGGCAATTCATCGGCTTAAGCAGGTATAATTGACCATCAACATCAATAGGTGAATACATATTGTCCTTATAGAAGTCCCAGTGTCCTGAAGTCTTCCAGAGATTAACTCTGGCGATATGAGGTGAATAAATGAATTGATAACCCGCTTTGCGATGTTCTGTTTTCCAGAAGTCCTCTATTATTTCTCTGATGATAGCGCCATTAGGATGCCAGTAAATAAGACCTGGACCGGCGGCTTCCTGATGGATGCTGAAAAGGTCTAATTCTCTGCCAAGCAGTCGGTGATCTCTTTTCTTTACTTCTTCGCGCTGAAAAAGAAAGGCGGAAAGTTCTTCACTGGTAAAGAATGCTGTTCCGTAGATGCGCTGGAGCATTTTGTTCTTCTCGCTACCGCGCCAGTAGGCGCCAGTGGCAGAAAGAAGTTTATAATAATTCACCAGCCCTGCTCTTTCAATATGCGGACCACGGCACATATCTATGAAACTGCCGTGTTTGTAGAAGGTTATCTTCTCATCAGGAAGTTCTGCGAGCAACTCCAATTTATACGGCTCATCTTTCACCACCTCTTGAGACTCCGCACGACCCAATTCTATCTTCTCAAATTTACTATTCTCCTTGATAATCCTTGCCATTTCATCTTCTATTTTAACAAGGTCTTCTTGGGTAAAAGGTTTGCTCGTATCAAAATCGTAGTAAAAACCATCTTCTATAGAAGGTCCAATGGCTAATTTAGTCTCGGGAAAGAGTCGCTTGACCGCATCAGCCATTATGTGTGAGGTGCTATGCCGAAGTGTATCCAAACCCAAATTCTGTTGGTTGCTCACAGATATCTTAATTATTCCCTTTACGTTCTTTTATGTTTTAACTAAATACTTATAGTGACGTCAAGAAAAATTGTAGCCACAAAGGCACAAAGGGAACAATCCCCTTTTATTCCCTCCCGCACATAATTTATGTGCGGGATTAAGGGGTACTAAGGGAGTTGTCTTCGTGTC
>JASEHY010000290.1 GCA_030018555.1 Planctomycetota bacterium | reverse complement strand
GTGGGATTTTAGGCAAAAAATAATATTTTTATGCACTTTCATATAACCTGTTTATTATCAATAAGATAATTAACAGAAATTTTATGAGAAAATTACATTATTTTAGGTTCATCACGGAAAAGTGTGGATAGATAAGTAGCATAGTCTACTCCTTATAGTGGTATAATAGAAACCACTCTAAAGGAGGAAAGGACTATGCGAAAAGATGAGATTACCGGACTGGTTCAAATACTGGGGTTTTCTGTTGAGGATATGTCTTTCCAGGAGAGGAAAGGACAAATACCAGAAGTTCGAATCAGGCTAACCAGGGATAAACCGTGGTATTGTTGTGCTGGTTGCGGTCAGTATTATTTGACCTATTATGACTGTCAACCCTGTGAGGTACGGGATTTGTCTTATGGTCAATGGAAGAAATCGTATTTGGTCTTTGACAAGGTGCGGGTAAAATGTATGCGGTGCGGCGTAAAGACAGAGAAATTAGAATGGCTTGAACCTTACGCCAGACTGACCAGGCGGTTTGAACAAGAAGTGGCTCAGGAATGCCGGTTCCTGCAAAGCATTAAAACCGTCGCTAAAAGATTACATCTACATTGGGAGACGGTTAAGGAGATAGATAAAAAATATCTGTTGAAAGAATTAGAACCGCCTGATTTTAAGGGAGTGGAAGAATTGGCTGTAGACGAGATTGCACTAAAGAAGAATCACCACTATGCCACGGTGATAGCCGAAGCGTACCGCAATCGGGTTTTGGGGGTGGAAAAGGACAGAACCGAGAAATCGTTGGGGAGATTCTATAAGAAATTAGGCAAGAAGGGATGTGCGCTGATAAAAGCCGTAGCCATGGATATGTGGACGCCTTATGAGAAAGCGACCCGCAAATATTGCCTGAAAGCCGAGATTGTTTACGACCAGTTTCATATTATCCAGAATTACGGGAAAATAATAGACAAGGTAAGAAATATGGAATTTGCTAAAGCCAAAAAAGAAGAACAAAAGGTATTTAAAGGGACTAAATATCTGTTGTTATCTAATCGGGCTAAGGTGCGGGGAAATAACCGCGTCAGGTTAGACGACTTATTGAAAGTGAATCAGTCATTAACCATAGTGTATTTACTTAAAGACGATTTGAAACACTTATGGGATTACCGATACGAAGGCTGGGCGCGGAAGTGGTTTGAAGGATGGGAGAGCCGGGCAAAAGATTCGGGGATTGAACCGTTAATAAAATTTGCTGAAAGCCTGAAGGAACACTTGCGAGGAATTTTAGCCCATTGTCGCTATGGGATTAGCACCTCATTTTTAGAGGGTATGAATAACAAGATAAAGGTGATAAAGAGAATTGCTTTTGGTTTTAGGGATATGGAATATTTCTTCCTAAAAATCAGAGGGGCATTCACTGAATAATGATAGAGTAACGGGGAAATAATCCCAAAGGAGGTGATATAGTTATGACTTAATGTTATCGGTGGTAAGGTGAAATATATTGGCAAAATTAAAATCATTTCTTGACAAATCAGGTAGAAAAAGATAAAATTCTACCATTAGTGGAGAGTGGTTCTTCATCCACTATAATCCGTGAAGAACCCCATTTTTTTACCCCTTC
>JASEHY010000028.1 GCA_030018555.1 Planctomycetota bacterium | reverse complement strand
GAGGCACCCCGACCCCGCCCCGATTTTATCGGGGTCGGGACGGGGAGACCCGCCTTGGTAGCCACCATCCCGCGAGGGACAGGCGGGAAGGAAACAGGGATATCAATAGTTACATATTCAAACCGACCCGAGCGGATGGCTGATGATAGAAGCCCCAAACGTTCTTTTTCAGTCCCACGAAAGCAACCGCCATTAATTCTGGAATAGCAGGTGAAGATAGTGGGATTGATTTTATTCTGAAGGAGTTTAGATAGAGAAAAATCAGTGATGGTATCTGCCCTTACCTCAAGGTAGGGGGGAGGGGTGGACATTTGTGAGGCAGAGATGAGGTTCTTTAGCAAACTCTCCATTTTCTGCCCGCTTAGCGATATGCAAATCATTTAATCTGTGTAATCTATGGCTATTCCTCAATAACTACCCTTGTATTTTCTGAGATAAGGTCGTAGACCTCTTCTACATCATTATTATACATCCTGATACAACCATTAGAAATCTTTTTCCCTATGCTTTCTGGGTTAGTAGTTCCGTGAATACCCAGTTCAGGACTTTCCTTAAATCCCATCCATCTCGTTCCTAATACATTGCGTTTGTCTCCATAAGGCACCTCTTCTTTACGGCCATCCTCTGTTTTCTTGTACCATGTCGGGTGAACAACTTTACTGCCGATGGTGAAGGTACCTGCTGACGTATCCATATTCTTATTAGGGTCGCCGATACTTACAGGGTATTCCTTTATAAAATCATTATTTATGTAGAGCGTAAGAGTAATATTAGTCTTATTCACCTTAGCCCAGATTTCTCCAGTAAGGATTTTCAATTTATCGTCTGGGAAAATAGTGGCTGATTTAAGATTATTAATGCGTCTGATATGGCCCGGAGCAATATCGCCACCTGCTTCAACCTTAAACTTTCTGCTGATACTGGTAAGATTATCGCCTATCTTGACCGTATAGATGGTGCTATCCGGGGTGCGAAAAGAGGAGAAGACCAACTTTTTATTTAAGTCCGTCAGGCGACCCTTAATTTCAGTGATTTTTTCCTGTGGGAGATTGCTTTTAAGAGCAAGAGAAAAGGCATTGCGTGCTTTATACTCTTTATTGACCTCGTCTTTGAGTGAGAGATAATATTCGCCCAAATACATCCCGGCTTCACGGGCGCCCTGGCTTTCAGGAAACTTAACAATCGCCGTCTCCAGATGCTGTAATTTTTCCTCCCGTTTCTTGCTACGTCTTCCTACCTGATAATGTGCATCTCCAGAGTAGATACTGGTCGGATACTCCTTTAACAATCTCTCCCAGATTTTAAGTGCCTTATCAGGTTTATCCAGTTTTTCATAACTCCAGCCGATATAACTGAGGAATCTATCTGTTTCAGAAGGGTTTTCTTTAATTTCTTCCTCCAGTCTGGGAATTGCCTCTTTATATTTGCCTTGTTCATAAAGGGTGATTCCGCTGGGTTTTTCAGATGGTGCCTGTGGCGCCGTCCCGACAGGAGTCGGTTGCCCGGAGGTCTCAGTCGGCTTTTGTGATGGCTTCCAATAATGATTATAAACAAGATAACCTGCAACAACAAGTACTATCAGAAACAACAATTTTTTCATACTAAACTCCCTCCTGATTAAGTTGGCTATTATTTTTGGCTACTGGCGAATAGCCAATAGCAAATCAATATATTATCGGCTATTTAGGGAGAGTGGTTGAGGGGATTTTCTTATTCTGATATGATTTTGTCATCTGCGACATAACTTTTTCTCCGAGCCATTTACCTCCGATTAGAATGGCTATAAAAAATATGACCAGAGTTATAAAAACAAGGATTCTTGATTTCAGAGAAGGTCCTGTTGGCACTAATGGTTCTTGAGATGCTACAGGTTTTGGTCGGGTACCAGCCATCTTTCTGTCTGATGTTTTGGCTTTATCCAATTCTTGAATTGCCTTTTTAATATTGTCGCTACTGAGTTTAAATGGCTCAGGCTCTTTATCCACCTCAGGCGGAGCAGGAGCAGGAAGAGCTGCTTGAGCAGGCGCAGAGGTTGCCTTTGGTAGTGCTGATGCGGCATCGGTGGATGACGGCACCGCCTTATCCTCTCCGACCTCTGCCGTTTGCGATGGGACAGGCATATCTGCCTGAGCCGGAGGAAGGCCTGACCCTCTGTATATAAGAGTAGTTCTACCTATCAGAATACGGTCATTGTCAACTAATTTGCGTCTGGAAACCCTTATCCCATTCACAATCGCGCCGTTCCTGCTTCCTAAGTCAACCAATAAATAAGAACCATCTGGCTCTTTAGTTATCCTGACATGCCGTCTGGAAGCATTGGAATCGGCAATACGAAGATTACAACCTTTTTCTCTTCCGATGATAGTCTCGTCGCTTAAAGGAAAAGTATAACTCTTCTTGCCTGTTTCATCTGTTTCTATAATTAAATATGCCATAGATTTTCCTTGACTCTTTTTCCTTCACCCCGTTAGAAGTCCCCCGCCAAAGGCGTGAGCATGGAGCCAAAGGCGCCATTACTTCTAACGGGGTTCATTAGTCTCGTAGTTCTTCCCTCCTTGTATCGGAAACTACCGCACCATCTTCTAATACAACTTTACGCTTCGCTATTTCGCCAATCTTGTTATCGTGTGTTGCAATAATGATTGTTCTTTTTTCCTTCTTATTTAAATCTGCAAGTAAATGCAGTATATTTGCACCCGTCTTTGAATCCAAATCCCCGGTTGGTTCGTCTGCCAAAATTATTCCGGGTTTGTTAACGAGTGCTCTGGCAATAGCAACCCTTTGCTGTTCGCCTCCACTCAATTCTCCCGGTAAGTGTTTCTCTCTTGTCTGTAAGCCAACTTTCTCAATGACTTCCATAGCGATCCTGTAGCATTCGGCTTTTTTCATTTTTATCGGAAGCAATGGTAACATTACATTTTCAACAACAGAAAGCGTCGGAATAAGATGAAATTGCTGAAATACGAATCCTGCTTTAGCCCGTCTGAACCCTGCAAGTTTTCGTGCATCTAATTCTGAAATATTTTCTTTATCAATGATTATGGAGCCGGAGGTGGATTTATCAAGCCCTCCGATTAAACTTAAAAGAGTGGATTTTCCACAGCCGGATGCGCCCATTAAAGCAACCATGTCGCCATCTTCAATAGAAAAACTTACCCCTTTTAATGCTTCAACTTTTGTGGTGCCTCTATTGTACTCTTTCTTAATATTATGAATTTCTATCAAGTTTTCGTCCTTTCGTTTAACCCGAATGGCGCTATTAGCGCCATGACCGTTATGGCGCCAACGGCGCCATTACGGCGGGTTATCCCGATTACCTTTCATGCCTGAGGCAGATCCGCCTCTGGCGGAAAATTTAACACTCTGCGCGACCGCGCAGAGATTTATGAATAATCGGGGTTAAAGTTGTCTCAATGCCTCAGCAGGAAGTAATGAGGATATCTTTTTTGCTCCTACATACCCGGCGAGAAACCCTAAAACCACTGCTACCAACATTCCTATCAGAATTAAAAGTGGCGAAAATACGATATTTACCGTTAAATCAGTTGCCAGGGCCGTTGATGCACATGCCGGATAGGATGTAATCGCTTTGGGGATAGCAAACTTTGAGTTCATTGCATATAAATAGGTAATCATATAACCTGTAAAACATCCGATAATACCCCCAATCAACGACTGAATAACGTTTTCAATGGTTATCAGTTTTGCCACATCCATATCCTGCCAGCCGACGGCCTTCATTATACCGATTTCTTTTTTCCTTTCGTAAATAGTCGCAAGAGACGATTTAATAATGAACAAAGTTACAATGATGATAACTATTAATGTTACGCCGGCGGCCATATTTTTTGTCATAGCAGACATTCCGGCAACTGTTGTAAGAAAATCAGCATTTGTAGTGATTGAGACATTTTTATCCGTTACACTTTTTATCTTCTCCTTAACAACTTTTGGGTCGGCTTTATTTGACAGTTTAACAAATATCGTCGTAATTATATTCCCCCTGTTGACAATCTGTTTTGCAGTATTAATAGGGATAAAAACTTGAGCCCCAGATATTCTGGCTGCCTTCCCTACATCCATAATACCTACCACCTCAAAATCTTTTTGTCCGATATCAATCTTTGAACCTATCTTTAAGCCCTCAAGAATTGCAAGTTCCTTGTCAATCACAGATGTATATGTATCAGCCCCTTGCAGATATCTTCCTTCAACTATTTCACAGCATGCCCCCTTCTTTTGGGTTGGTTTTATTGGACCGATATTAGTGATATCCGGGTCTATCCCTGTAATGATAGTTGGATGTCCCTCCTTAAATGCCAGGAATTCCAGAACACCTGTTATTGCACTAACACCATCATTAGTGTCTAACTTCAAGGCATCCGCTGGCATAGGGTTTAAATCCCTTACAAGTTTTATAGTGTCAAAGGCGCATGGTTTACCGTGAAATTGTACAAGCATATCCGCCCCTGCGGATTTCATTGGCTGTAGTGTAGCCTCTTCTACACTCTGTGATACTGCTAATATTCCTACCAGAAGAGCGATATTAAACATAATACCGAGTATTGACAATAATGCCCTGCTTCTTCTTCTCATTATTTCCTTTAACGCATATTCTAAAAACATAAATTACCCGTTCCGCCCGTACGGGCGTCAGGGTTCGTGGAGTGTGCTGGGTAAATCGCACCGCTACTTTGTCAACAGTCTCTATTTACCTAATAATAGTTTTACTACCGCTCTTATATCATCGGCAGTGTATTGGTTATCTATTGGACCGGAAAAGGTTACTTCACGTTCTTCACCATTCTCATCCTTAATGGTGTAAGTTTTCTTACCATTAATCATAAGCACCGCACAAACTTTGCCCAAGTCTTTTTGGGCACGTTCATTTCCTTCTTTTGTGCTAAAATCTATATATTCAACAAATACCTGTCCTTTATATTCCTTTACGAAACCGTTTAACAAAACTACTGTCTTCTGATGACAGTCAGATGATAAAGGCAAGTATGCTTTTACTATAACTTCTTTTGTCCCGAAAGCTTTCGGGACGGAAGGTTCTTGTCCAACTTTTGTATTCTTTTCCCATTCTACCTGATTTACATGAGGAAAGGTTCCGGAATTCTTACAGACCGCCTTTTTTGCCTTATTCTGTCCGCAGGCATCGCATTTACCAGAATTATCGTCTTGCTGGTGACCCACAGGGTCACCCTGCGGGTGACATTTGGGACATTCATAAGCATAAGATATTGAAGCGTATATCTTGCGTTCATTTAATTGCTTACCGCATTTCTTTGTTTTGTCTTTTTCCTCCCGCCCCGCAGGGCGATGCTCCCGCCCCGCAGGGCGAGGCTCGCCAAAGGCGGCGCCAAAGGCGGCGGAGATTGTCTGGGTACAAACTCCCGGCTTGAGCGTCTTAAAATCAGTATGCATTGGGCAATAATATTCCGATTTCACACAGAACTCTATTTCTCTGGTCGGCTTTTTATTGCACTCACCGCAGGTCTTATCGGACGTGAGGTAATCAATCTTAACAAAATTTCTGCCCTTACAACGAGGGCATTCATCTATCACAAAACCATCCTTGTTGAAATCAATTACGATATAATATTTTTTGTGAGCATTTATGATACTAACTCCATCCCTTACTCCTTCCTGGAGGTCGTTTTCGGAGAGAACACATTTTGCGCACTGGAACCCGTTTTGCATTTTATCGCAGGACTCACACCTTAAACCCTTCTCTTTATTTTTTAGGTCACACGAAATTGTTTTAATCTGCCATTGAGCAATCAAAGAGTCTGCACTTAATACCATTGCTAAAACAACAATGACAAGCACCATAAAGATGTTTATTGTTTTCATAGAGAAATACCTCCTTTTACTCGCTGTTAGTGGCGCCACAGGCGCCACGTTACAGCGAGTTATCCCGACGAATGTCGGGGTTTTCCTTGACTTCTTATAGGATGTCTTTATCACTCTTGCAGTGAGCGTAGCGAACCTGTTGGTTCTTTCGTCCCGAAATAATCCCGACTTATCGGGACACGGTCGGGACTCAGCTGCAGCTTCGCAAGAAAGAACTTAGAAAACAACCTGCACCTGCACTAAAACTGCATTATTCCTCAGGTCGTCCTTTTTCTCATCCTTAATAATATAATTTGTTTCTACTTTAAGATTATGTCCTTTAATAAAATATGTTAAACCTATAGTTGTCCAGTTAATATCCTTATAGTTGGATACCTCTTTATCGGGGTCAAAGGTTTCGTATTTCACAACCGCCCTGATTTTCTCAGGGATAATAAAATAAGAGCCCTGAACATAATACCCATCCTTCCGGATATTTCTCACGCCTGTCAAACTTGGGTTAAATACAGTAGTAATATATTCTCCTTGCAAAGATGCCTGACCATAAACCGCTCTTATTTCTTCTCCTACTATCGTTCTCAGACCACGAGGTTTAATGCTAAGAATATTCTTGGTATCAAACAGCGAATTTGCCCTTTCTCCGGAATCCTTGCTGTAACCATAACTACCGCCCAGATGAAAAGTAAGTTTCTCAGGACCGAGCGAGAGATTATCTAAAACCTTGTAACTAACCCTACTAGCATAAAAATAGTGGTCATTATCGTTAGTGTGAACATTATTACCATTGCCATTAGTAATACTCATCCCGTAGTAGAACCTTCCATCAAGGAGGTTATCCTGCATCTTGATACCTGGTTCACGGCAACTAATCGTAGTAACAATATTTGCTCGTTCAAGAGTTTCTAACTCGGTCTTACCTGATTGACTGAATTCCAGAGATGGTGCGGTCTTAAAAACTCCAAGAAACATCTTCGGCAGAGGTTTATAGGTAAGATGTATATATCCTTGGACCAATTGGGTGTTGGTCCCTCTAAATTCAGGCGCAATAAAAAAGCCGACCTCTTTTGTGAGATTGCCCTTGAACTCAAGTCTAATCCGTTTAAGCGAGAAGGAGTCATTATCATCACCGCGTCTGTTGTCGGAATCGTTGGTCTCAAAAGTAGCGCGTGTTTGAATGAAACCCCCGACCTCAAATTTCGCCGATTGGAGATTAATTATCGGTTGTCCTGCCCCCCCCCCTTTATCCTCTCCTTTGGACAGTGAGTCCGCAGGACGAACCTGTGCCATCCCCCAGGGATGATATCCTATCACTAATAAAGTCAGAGTTATTATTATACAGTTCCGACCAGCCCGAAAGACTCGTTCTGGCGGGTAAAATAGTCCCCACTCGGCGGAAAGAGAATTCTTCAGTATCATAAACAACAAGATAAACAAGAAAAAGAGAAACACGAACCCAGCACATAATGTTACCCGTTCCGGGTTCTGCTTCGCATCCTGAGTCCCGATGGCTATCGGGACGAAGGGTCGTCCACCCCGAAAGCATTCGGGGAGGGTCGTGGGAAGGGCCCTCTGGGTCTGAAGCGTCAGGGTTCGTGGAGTGGTTGCAGTTTTTCTTGACCACCGTATAGATATTTAATAGAAATCAAGTTAAACAACAGGATTAAACAGCCCGTACGGGCGTTAAATCCCGTTGTTAATTTTCTTGCAATATGATACAGAAAAGTATAAAATGATTCACCATCCTACAGGGAGTATAAAGGACGAAGTTTTCTTAATAACTAATAAGGTTAAGGTTGAGGAATAATTATGGCTTGTAGTGAGCGTAGCGAATCTAATAGACTTGCTGTAATAGAGGCAGAGAACCTGAGCAAGGTTTACCGGACGCCTTTCAGTCGTTATAGTATCAGGGCTCTGGACAATCTCAATATAAAGGTCTTCCCCGGTGAGATATTTGGTTTTCTCGGACCGAATGGCTCGGGTAAGACGACTACAATGAAGATATTCCTCGGTTTAATTTCTCCTACGAGTGGTGAGGCGCGGGTGCTTGGCAGAACGCCCACAGATGTCGCGGTTAAAAACCGCATCGGATTCCTGCCTGAAGAATCGTATTTATACCGTTTTCTCTCCGCAGAAGAAACACTGGATTTCTTCGCCCGTATTTTTAGGATACCGCGTAGGGAACGAAAGGTCAAAATCGCAGAAGTGATAGAGATGATGGGGTTAACTGATGCCAGAAAAAGACCTGTTAGAGAATACTCCAAAGGAATGGCACGAAGGTTAGGTTTTGCTCAGGCGCTCATCAATGACCCTGATGTTATTTTCCTGGACGAACCGACTACAGGACTTGACCCTCTGGTTTCCCGGCAGGTTAAAGATATTATTCTTGACCTTAAAAGAAAAGGTAAAACTATCTTTATGTCCAGTCATCTTTTATCTGATGTAGAGAACATCTGCGACCGTATTGCAATCTTGCATCTGGGCAAATTGCAGGAAATCGGCTCGGTCTCAACTCTTATTGCCAGTAAAGAGATTCTTAAAATAAGCGTCAAGGGGCTGACCCAACAAATAGAGCCATCTGTAAAAGAGTTTATACAGAACAGGGGCGCAGAGGTGCTGGATATTCAACCGGCAACTGAAACCCTGGAAACCATTTTCTTGCGAAGTATCAGAAAATCGGGAGATTAGCAAGAAAACAAGCCACTCTACGAACCCTGTCGCCTTTGGCGTCGCCTGTGGCGAACCTCGCCCTGGTGGGCGGGAACCTCCCGCCCCAAAGGGGCGAGGCTCGCCCAACGAAGTTGGGCGGCGCCTGTCGGGGCGGGACGTCCCGAACGCTTTTGGTAGCCACCATCCCGTGAGGGACGGGACGGAACGGGTAAGGTTGTCCCTACATGGTGAACCTTTTGTGTCTTCGTGTCTTGGTGGCAAAGGATAGATATAATTTTCTATACAATTAAATAATTACCTAATTTTATTGACACTTTTATATTCTATTGATAAAGACTTTCCTAAAAATCTTGTCAATGACAACATCTCTTAAAGCAGTCCTTGTTTTAGAGGACGGTTCTGTTATCCACGGAAAGGGTTTTGGAAGCGAAAAGACAGTCAGGGGAGAACTCGTTTTTAATACCGGAATGACCGGTTACCAGGAAGCCCTCACCGACCCATCTTACAATGGCCAAATCCTGATGATGACCTATCCTCTAATCGGCAATTACGGCATCTCTGCGGACTACTGGGAATCAGATAAAATTCAGGCAGAAGGTTTTGTAGTGAGAGAGGTTTGCAATTCTCCCTCGCATAGGGCTTCTATCAAGACGCTGGATGAGTATCTCTCGGAACAGGGAATACCAGGCATTTCTGAAGTTGATACCCGTGAACTTACTATCAAGACCAGAGAGTTCGGGACACTTCGGGCAATTCTCAAGACCTTCAGAGGTCAATTATCTTTGTCTGAATTGGATGTCCTGCGCTATGAGGCAAGAACGATGCCATCACCAGAAAAATATAATCTGGTCGCAGAGGTATCGTGTAAGGAAGCAAGTATCATAAATCCCACGAAATACGACCCTGAAACAAGTCCAGCGGGAAGAAAGAGAATTCTTCTCATAGATTGTGGAACCAAACTCAATATTATCAGAGAGTTACTCAAGAGGGATTGCACGGTCATCAGAGCGTCTTATAATATTAGTGCTGATGAAATAAACAGATTTAAGCCAGATGGAATTCTGATTTCCAATGGACCTGGTGACCCGGCACATCCTGAGATTATGGATAGCGTGGTCAAAACCATAAGAGAAATCGCTCATCGCTATCCGCCCCTACAGGCGGGCGTATGTCCGGTTATGGGTATTTGCCTGGGGCACCAGATACTTTCGCTGGTATTTTCCGCAAAGACCTACAAACTCAAATTCGGTCATCGGGGAGCAAATCAACCAGTAAGATGGATGTCTGATAATTCGGTGCCAGAGGCAGACCCGCGAGAGCGGGTAAGACCCGCCTCAGGCGGGAAAGTTTATATTACCTCGCAAAATCACTCCTTCGCAGTATCGCCTGAATCCTGTTCTGCCGAGATAGAGATTACTGCGATTAATGTCAATGATGGAACGGTTGAAGCGATGCGACATAAGAAACTGCCGATTTTCTCGGTACAGTATCATCCTGAAGCATCACCAGGACCGTGGGATAGTAAATACTTGTTTGATAGGTTTGTAACAATGTGTCATCCGTGTATAAGGTATAAGGTATAAGAACGGGATCCCGTCATACTTTATATTTTATACTTTATATCTTATACTTTGAGACTGTTGACAAAGTCCTCTTTTGTCATTGCGAGAGCCCCGAAGGGGCTCGTGGCAATCTCAAAACTGGCTGATGAGATTGCTTCGCTATCGCTCGCAATGACATTTTAGGCACTTTGTCAACAGTCTCACTTTATACTTTATGCCTAAACGACGAGACATAGAAAAAGTAATGATAATCGGTTCAGGACCGATAGTTATTGGCCAGGCGGCCGAGTTTGATTTCTCCGGCTCCCAAGCCTGTCGCTCCATCAAAGAGGAGGGCTACAAGGTCGTCCTTGTCAATTCAAACCCTGCCACCATTCAAACAGATATAGAGATGGCTGACACGGTTTATATTGAGCCATTAACCGCGGATATCATTACCAAAATTATAGAAAAAGAGCGTCCGCAGGGAATCCTCTCAGGAATGGGCGGGCAGACCGCTCTTAATCTCTGTAGTGAATTAGCAGAAAATGGTATCCTTAAGAAATATAATATTGAACTTCTGGGTAGTTCTGAGAAAGCCATTATCGCCTCTGAAAATCGTGATGCCTTCAGGCAATTGATGAACGATATAAATGAGCCAATCCCGCGCAGTATCGGCTGTCATTCTATAACTGATGTGCTTTCTGCAATTGATAAACTCGGTGGTTATCCGGTAATTATCCGTGCCGCTTATACCCTTGGCGGAACAGGTAGCGGTATCGCAGAAAACAAGGAACAATTAGAGGAAATCGTTACTCTGGGCTTGACTTATTCCCGTATCAATCAGGTTCTGGTAGAAGAATGTGTTCAGGGCTGGGCTGAATACGAGTATGAGGTGATGCGTGACAAGGCGGACAACTGTATTATTGTCTGTAATATGGAGAACCTTGACCCGATGGGGGTTCATACGGGTGAAAGTATTGTAATCGCACCCTCGCAGACGCTTTCAGACCGAGACCACCAACTACTACGTTCTTCCGCTCTGAAGATTATCAGGGCACTTGGCATTGAAGGAGGATGTAATATTCAGTTTGCTGTTAACCAGCAAAACGGTCAATATCGCGTCATAGAGGTCAATCCGCGTGTTTCCCGCTCTTCTGCACTTGCCTCAAAGGCAACTGGCTATCCGATTGCACGGGTTGCCGCAAAGATTGCCCTTGGCTTTACCCTTGATGAAATACCGAATTCGGTTACCGGTATGACCTATGCATCCTTTGAGCCCGCTCTGGATTATGTGGTCCTGAAAATCCCGCGTTGGCCCTTTGATAAATTCCGCACCGTTGACCGACGCATCGGCACCCAGATGAAATCAACCGGCGAGGTTATGGCTATCGGACGAACTCTGGAAGAAGCGATTATGAAAGCAGTTCGGTCTTTAGAAACAGACCGTATCGGATTAGAGCCGGAGGGCTGGTCAAAATCAACCTTATTAGGTGAACTGGTTGAACCAACAGATAAACGACTCTTTGCTATTGCCGAAGCCCTGAGACGCGGGTATCAACCCTCTACGCTCTCTGACCTGACCAAGTGGGATATCTTTTTTATCAACAAGATTCATAATATCGTAAAGGCAGAAGCGGAACTAAGGGGTCCAACAATATCATTCCTTCCCCCCGCCCAGCAGGGCGTCGCCCCGCCGGGCGAACCTCCCGCCCCGCAGGGCGAGGCTCGCATAAGGCGGCGCCCCGAAGGGCGGGAGGCTCGCCCCCCCAGCCTCGCTCTCGCTCGGCGAGGCGGGCGAAGGGGGCGGC